>JAUWMO010000268.1 GCA_030613125.1 Bacteroidota bacterium
ATTGAAGAAGCCAATTCTCTCAGACCTTCCTCATCAAATTTTAATCGTGGTTGGTAGGGATTTGTATCTATTCTGCTTAATTCAACTTTTTTTATTGTATCAAGTTGTTCAAACCTTTCCCTGTCAGCATCATCAATTAAAGCACTCAGCCCTCTACCTAAAGCGTTTTTCCTTGCCATAAACTCACTTAAATTTTTATTTATTATCAGCGCCAGGCACCTGCATTAATATCATAGATGATCAGGAATCCCAAAAAATTATTCTATGATCTTTTCAGATGCCGGAATTTTTGTTTTCTCATTTTTTTGTAATAGCTCCCGTGCCAAATTAAGATAGTTAACCGAGCCTCTGGCACTTGCATCATAAAGCAATGCTGGTTTCCCAAAACTAGGAGCTTCACTGAGTTTGATATTTCTTTCAATTATGGTATCAAATACCATATCCTGAAAATGTTTTCTTACCTCTTCCACCACTTGATTGGAAAGCCTTAATCTTGAATCATACATTGTAAGAAGAAAACTTTCAATTTCAAGATCCGGATTCAATCTGGTTTGGATTATTTTAATTGTATTTAACAGTTTTCCTAACCCTTCAAGGGCAAAATATTCACATTGCACCGGTATGATCACAGAGTCGGCTCCCGATAATGCATTTACTGTAAGCAATCCTAATGAAGGAGAACAATCAATAAAAATGAAATCATAATTATCCCTGACCTTTGCAATAACCTGTTTCAATTTCATTTCCCTGTTAGGCATGTTCAACATTTCTATCTCTGCCCCAACCAAATCAATACTCGAAGGAATCAGGTCTAAGCCTTCGATTTCGCTTGTAAGGATAATATCTTTTGGGTTAATTTCATCCACCAGGCATTCATATATACTGGTTTTAATATTCCTTACATCAAAACCAATTCCCGATGTTGCATTGGCCTGAGGATCAGCATCAACAATAAGAATTTTATACTCTAAAGCTGCCAGACTTGCTGCAAGGTTGATCGCTGTTGTGGTTTTTCCAACTCCTCCTTTTTGATTTGCAATTGCTATTGTTTTTCCCATTCTGTTTTTTTATTTCCACTTAAAAACTTCTACAATTCACTATTTTTAATCGAGCTTCAAATTTACTACAATAAGAATGCCCTCTATTTTTATCCTAAATGGAGTTTTAAACATTTTTTTTGGTTTTATAAACAAATTATTAACAAAAAATGATCGCTAATTCTCTTGAAATGGTTATCATGACAAGGAAACAAATGTATAACAGTATGTAAGTCAAGCAAGAAAAAAACAAAAAAAATTTTCTTTGGTATATTTTTTTTGTTACTTGAATTATATTTTCGGGGATAAATCCTCGAGCCATAACCTTATCAAATGAAATCATATGAACCCGAAAGCCCCTGGCTTGTAGTCGTGAATCCTAATGCCGGCAAACGGAAAGGTGAAAAAGACTGGAAAAAAATATCCGCACTTCTTGATAAGAATTTTCAGTACACTTCAGTATTTACTGAAGGAAGGGGACATGCAATTGATCTGGTAGAGAAAAAAATAACAGAGGGGACAAAAAAAATAATTGTAGCCGGTGGTGACGGAACCATGAACGAGGTTGTGAATGGTGTTTTTTCCCAAACCAGTGTTCCTACCAAAGAGATTACCCTTGGAATGATCACAATCGGAACCGGTAATGATTGGGGAAGAATGTTTAGTATTCCTAAATCCTATGCAAAAGCAATAGCAACCCTAATAAATTTTAGAACTTATTTGCAGGATGCAGGTGTTGCAAGATATTATCATGGGAAAGAACTTCGCAACAGGTTTTTTATTAACATTGCAGGCCTGGGATTTGATGCCTTTGTGGCCAGGGAAATAAATCTGCAGAAAGACAAAGGCAGAACGGGGGTAATACTTTACATAGCCAATATCCTATCGAATTTATGGAGATACAGAAATGTGAATACTCATATAAAAATCGATGATGATGAATTGAAGGATGAAGTCTTTACCATCAGTATTGGTATTGGTAAATATAGTGGTGGAGGAATGAAACAAACTCCCAAATCCATTCCTGATGATGGGTTTTTTGACCTGACTGTGATCAAGAAAATGAAAAAACTGGAAGTCATCCGAAGCCTGCCAATGCTTTATAATGGAAATATTTTAAGCCATCCTAAAGTGGAATCTTTCAGGGGTAAAAAAATCCGTATAACTGCTGAACCAGAAATACATATTGAAGCTGACGGGGAATCGTTAGGCCACTCCCCCATTGAAATAGAGATTATTCCGAGAAGTATTATGGTAATCATCGGTGACCATCCTTACTGATGAAAGATAAAAGTACTAAGTATAAAAGTTAAAGTACAAAGGTTATAGAATAAGATCTGTTTTTTGAAACTTCCGGGAAATACAACCAGAGACCACTCACCTGACATATCAATTTTCAATAATCCTGATCTCAAAAAGCTTCGGCCAGTTTTTTCCGGTAATAAACAGGCGGCTATTTTGATTGTCATATGCTATGCCATTTAAAACATCCAGCTCAGAATGTTTATCTTCTTCCTTTAACAATCCTTTACAGTCGATATATGCTAAAACCTTACCGTTACCAGGATCGATCAGGGCAATCAGGTCAGACATGAAAATATTAGCATATACAATACCGTTTATGTATTCGAGTTCATTCAGATTTTGTACCGGACCCTTATCATCAAACACCTCTATTTTCGATAATTGAGAAAAATACTTTGGCTCAAGAAAATATAAATAATTGGTTCCGTCACTCATAATCAGGATTTTTCCATCAGTAGTAATACCCCAGCCCTGAGTGGAGTATTTTATCTGGTTTTGATACTTAAAAGATTTCTTGTCATATACAAACCCTATTTTTGAAGTCCAGGTTAACTGAAATATTTTATCTCCAAATATGCAAACGCCTTCTCCAAAAAGGTCAGGAGGCAAATTCAGGCTTGCCGAAAGTTCACCTGTTTGAAGTAATATTTTTCGAAGTGATGATTTCCCTCTTTGTCCTGTGCTCTCATAAAGAAATCCATCCTCATAGACCAAACCTTGAGTATAGGCCTGAGGGTCATGAGGAAATACATTAACAACCTCATACCTATGGCAGGTTGGGATTATATCTGACTTTAAAATTATGGTTAACGATGTTCTTGATCTTAATTCACCGGAATGAAATGCTTCAGCAGTAATCTTCTGACTTCCAGGGTTTATATTTTCAGTATTCCAAATATAATCAAATTCATCTTCTTGTAGAATACTTTCCCTTTTGTTATTAATAGTTATACCAATTGAATCAATTTCATACTCAGGATTTACCTTGATCAGCTTAATGTTTATTTTCTCACCCACAACATAATCGTTTTTATCACCTGGAAATGTAAATCCAAGAAGTTTCTCCTTAATTTTTTTCTCATTTTTATCAGTATTAGAAGACTCCTTTATCCTGGCTTCTTGTTTATCTGAAGTAATATCACTCTTACAGGCATCTATAGCCATAAAGGAAAAGCATATCAATAATGGAATTACCCAGATCCGTATCATAATTATTTCTTCTTTTTTCTTCGTAAATGGAAAATATTTCTAATCCCAGATCTTCGAAGATATTTCTCTACTTTGTCCAGGTTTCTTTCAAAACCATCAGGATCCAGCATTTGCCATATAATCCCCCATTCCGGAATACCCCCAAGGTTTTTATCATCAATATAAATATCCGCATTTATTTTCCTGCTGATGGTTTCATCATACTCTTCTTCAGGGTAATTTTTATTTATCGCATAAAACTCAAGTCCTTTCCGCCTGCAAAATTCAACAGCCTCGTCCAGTTCTTTACCAGCCCGGTATGTCCATAAGATTAACTGGCAACCTCTTTTTTGAAGTTCTTTTAATGTATCAAAGGCAAACAGGATTTCTTTTCCTATCTCAGGATATTTATGTTCAACGATTGTTCCATCAAAATCAACTGCAATCTTAAGATTCAATAATTTTGCATCCATAAAATAGATAAAGTTGAAAAGCCAAAATTAAAGAACTCATTGCATTAATAAAATTATCTTCCTTAAAAAATTCCCGGCAGTTAACCCGAAAAATTACCTTCGGTGAGCTCGCAAGCCCGGTTCACAGAATTTTTCGCCATTTATGGCTGACTGATGCAATAAAATTTAATATTATAAAATACCGATTCCATTTTAACTTGCATATGTGTACTTTTTATTACTTTTATTCGGTAATAATAACTTTAATAAACACTGAGAAAAATGAAACAAGGAATTTTTATACTGCTTTTATTCTGTATCAGTTTAACTACTAATGCACAAACATTGGAACCTGAGTTACAAAAGATATTCAACGGGAAAGATCTTAGTGGCTGGCAAGAACCTCAAAACAATATATGGTGGACCATTCATGATGGTGTTTTATCAGCAACCAGTGGTCCCGAAAAGAAAGGTTCTATTCTCTGGACTGACAAAATTTACAAAGATTTTATAATGCAATTCGATTTCCGGTTTGGCAAAGGCACTGTCGACTCAGGTGTTTTCATTCGTTCAGACAATGAACAGATCCAGCTCGGCATTTCAGGCAGTCGGAAACGGGACATGAGTTGCTCTCCATATATCGGCAGTTTAGGGGACTATCCGGTTGAAGCAGAAGGCGTAGAAGATCTTCTTAAGAAAGAGGACTGGAACGCAATTAAGATCAAAGCGAAAGGAAATGCCTACACAGTATGGCTTAATGGGAAACAGGTACTGAACTACGAATCAGATACAGCTATCGAACAAGGAGCTATCGGACTTCAACTTCACTCTAATAAGGAAATGCAGAATGATTTTCGCAATATTTTGTGTGCCGAACTACCTTGATATCGGCTTATTGCCGGAAATCAGCACATTTTGTTGCAATCATCCAAAATTCATGGTGAAACCTCCATGTATAAAAGTACACAAAAGATGATAATTAAAATATGGAGGTTCCATCGGGCCATTTACATATAAGTTGAATTAATACACCTAG
>JAUWMO010000106.1 GCA_030613125.1 Bacteroidota bacterium
TACCTTTGTGTTTATTTTTTGAATTTAAACCATAATTTTTCTTTATTTTCTTTTTTCCTTAGCCTTAGCCTTAGCCTCAGTTTTTTCCTTCCATATTACCCTATCGAGATATTTTATTAAGCATTTTTTTCCCCTCGTTTACCCAGTCTTTTGCAGGCTTTTTATTTAAGCTTTCAGGATTGATCTGTTCCAGGAAATTTTGCAATTCCTGTAATTTTTCAAGGTCTTCAGGAGTAGTGAACTTGTTAAAAACTTTTTTAAGTATCTGTATCTTTTCAAAATCCTGTATCCCTTCCCTTAATCTTTCAAATCTTATGGAACTCCGCGGACCGGGATAAACAAAATAGGTATCTCCTGCTGGCCACTTAATGAAACGGGTATCCATTAAGGGATCCTCCACCCAGGAATTATATGCCCAGCGTAAAAATCCGGAATAACCCTGTGCTGCAGCATACCATCCAATCCAGGCGGATTCAGCTGGAGGAGAAAAGGTGAAACTATTGGGATGTTCAGGTCTGGCACAGCAGGTGTAAAAAGTTGTGGGAAATCCTTTTTCAACGCGTTCCCTGATTGGATTTGTTTCTAATGGTGGCCTGATAAATACACACAGATCATAAACATCAAATTTTATCTCCGGATGATATTCACCTGCTAAGGTTATTTTGATTTCAGGAGTGGCTTCCTTTAATAAGGAGATCATCTTTTTCATATCTTCCAATCCTCTTTCGTCCATGGCAATTGTAGTTTTGTTAAGCCATCCCATCTCTGCCAGATGAGCCCTGAAATCATACAGGAAAGGTCTCCAGAGATTTTCATATTCCTCCGTCCCGGGAATAACTTTAACCGTGATGTAACCTGATGAATCTTCATCAAAATAGTTTACCTGGTTTCCCCATGGTACCATTGAATAACAGTTGATCTGTTCAGTAATGCCACAGTTAATGGCAAATTGAACATATTGATCAAATACTGAATAGTCGAAATCCCATTTACCTGAAGAATTATGTATCCAGCCAATCATTGAATTAAAAGGGTCATATGTTTGTCCTCCCCAGGGTTTATTTATGATGCTGGTAGTGATGCATTTTTGTCCTGCATTGGCCAGGAGAGTTAGAAGGGGCCTGAGCAGTTCCCAGTGTTCCTGTGACCAGAGAGGAACATCGTGATATCTGGCAACTGCGAAAGGATTCTGCCAAAGGTCGAGGTGGAAAGACCAGCCGGATGGGTCGGGGAGGGTCATATCCTGAACTTTGATTCCCATTTCAAATGCCAATGAAGAATCAGTTTCAGAGATTATATTAAGGTTTCCTTTATACATACCGGCCTCAATATCATTTGGAATATCAATTGTGATCCATAATGGGCGGGTTGATCTCTCCGGAAGATCCAGGTTTGAAACCGGCTCAAGAGCATCACCCACCAGATGCGCCTGAATAGTATCTGCATCTCTGTACCCACATCCTGTTAGAAATTCATCTGTAAGCACATACCTGACAGCCCGGATCTGAAAGGCAGAGGAAGGCATAATGTTTCCTGATTGATTCTGAAACTCTGAAAAATCCCAGTGAACTGCACTCTGATCAGAGGGAGACCAGATTAAGACCTGTGTGTGAATTCTTTCACCTTTCCAGCCTGTTCCATTCCAGATATTAACAGGTTTGATCTCAGGCGGAAGATCTCTTTGGTGTCTTTCATCTACAGAGGCAAAACTGCCATGCAGACCTGGAGATACAGATAGCCAGTTCTCTTCTGTAACAGGTTCAGGATTCCCGGGTTCAGGGAAGCCAATAGTTAATTTTGGTTGTTCATGGCATGTTGTCAGGAAAATCAGAGCTAAAATGGTAAATAGGTTTTTCATGGCTTATTTAATTTATCGGAATTTTAAAATTGTTTATTGATTTACAATAAGTTATGTGTATATGATAAAACTTAATCTTCTTTACTCAATTTTGAAATCCTAAAAGACCATGCATACTGGCATGGAGGATTTTTTTGTACACTCTCAGGAATGCTAATGACAAAGCCCTCTCCACTTTTTTTCCATTTGAGCGGTTTTGAGTAACCGAGCATAAAAATTTTTGATCCTTTTTCAGGAATGAAGTAAGAAATAATTATTTCCTCTGGAGGAGTAAGTTCATTTTCTTCAGCAAGATATATAGCGTTTATGCTTCCATCGAGATTTACTGTATAACATATATTATTTTCCTTGAAAGGAGCAACAGCCCTGGTTTTATAAATTGCTTCGCCATTAATTTTCATCCATTCACCTATCTCTTTCATTCTTATTACTGCCTCATCAGGTAAAGTGCCGTCAGGTCCTGGACCAACATTTAAAAGATAGTTACCTCCCTTGGCTACGATATCTACAAGGTTATGAATTAGCTTGTTAGCGGATTTATATCGGTCATTTGGTACGTATGACCATGAATTCCCCATTGTCATACAAGTTTCCCAGGGGTAGTTTAAAGCTTTTTCCGGGATATGCTGTTCAGGAGTTGTATAATTTTCAAATTCTCCTGAAACAGTACGGTCTACAATGATCAAACCGGGCTGATGGCTTCGTGCCATCTCAGCAATGTGGGGCATATCAATGTCCTGGTCATAAGGATGATGCGACTTTCCTTCAGGATTAGCAGGATTAAGGGCTGGCCTGGGACGTACCCATCCTCCATCGAGCCAGAGAATATCAACTTTACCATAACCGGTCATCAATTCTTCTATCTGCCCATATGTAAAATCTTTAAAATCCTGCCAGCGTTCCGGATATTTGATTGGATCATAATTTACATGCCTGTCAGGTGTTGCAAAATACGGCCACCAGTAATATTCACAATGCCAGTCGGGTTTTGAAAAATAGGCGCCGGTTTTAAATCCTTCCTTTCTGAAGGCATTAAAAATCTCTTTTGTAACATTTGACTTTGGATTATCATGAAAACCACAACCCGGGTCCGTAATACAGTAATCTGTTAGCTTAGTATCAAACATGCTAAAGCCATCGTGGTGTTTTGTCGTAAATACAACGTATTTCATTCCTGCTTCTCTGGCTGCTTTTGCCCATTTTTCAGGTTCAAAGTTGACCGGATTAAAAGTATCTTTCAACTTTTCATAAGCGTTAACATAATCTGCATAATTATCCATATTCCTTTTACACCAGGGAACATCCTCAGAACATAGTGACCAGGATTCGACCACCCCCCACTGGGAGTACGGACCCCAGTGCATCATAAAACCGAACTTTAAATCTTTCCATACTTCAAGGTTCTCCAAAACAAGCGGGTCAGTTTCCTTTTCCTCAATGCCAGGATTTTGGGCTAATTGGAATTGGATGACTGCGATAAAGAAGAAAAATAATAAAGCTATTTTTTTAAATTTGATCGTTTGTGTTGTGTTCATAATTGTTATTTTAGGTTTTTCAGGATAATGCGTAGTTATACTGGAATACTGGAATACTGGAATATTGGAAATTAGAGAGCAAAGCCTGCCCGAATAATTCAGACGGGCGATCGATCTCATGAGCACAGCGAATAATTATTGGTTTTCTATCCATTCAATTGATATTGTAGTAAATGCTATTTTCTCATAATTATCTTTTCAAAAAGGAGACCAACTGTCTGATCATTTATTTTTGTGAGACAAGAATAGGCAAAGCTGCCATTATAGATCAGCCTGCTTATGGGCCAGGTTTCTCCTTCATCGTAGCTTAAACGAATTGTTCCGGATACTCTTTTATTTTGGGAGGCTGGATTGGCAAACATGATTCTGCCGGGTTGGTCACTTTCAGGGAAGTTAAATCTTAAGATACTACCCTGGCACTGAGGTTCCGGTAAACCAGGTTCATCAAGTAATGGTGACCATGATACACCACCATCTTTACTAACTGATTTTTTTCTCAGCTTTTCACCTGCGGCACTTCTTGAATTCAACAGTATATCTCCATTTTCAAGTTCAACCATCTGAACTTCATTACCCAGTCCCCTTGAACCTTCCGGAGCTGTTCCACCAATATTCCAGGATTTTCCAAGATTATCACTGTACACCGCATATACTTTCCACCTGTTGTATGGCCCCTGATTGAAAGGAAAAATGATGCGGCCTTTATGGATACCGCGTTCAAGCTGAATGCCTGTTCCGGGACCTGTTGCAGTACTTGTAACTATTTCTTTTCGCTTAACACTTCTTGTAACATCTTTTGGGGCTGACCACAATAATCCTTCGTCATCACTATAGATAATATATGTCCTGCATACTTTTTTTTTCTTTTTATATCCGGGGACAGCCTTTCGTTCATCAAAACCATCAGGATATACCTGGTACATCAATAACACACGACCTGTTTCCTTAATCTGAACCACTGTCGGATTATTCAAGCAATCATCGCCCTCCTCAGCAATAATTTTCAGGTCGCTCCAGGTAGCTCCACCATCTTTGCTCCTTTTCATTACAATATCGTTGTGTGCATGGTCAGCACGTGATGCCCTGCCTTCGCAAAAAGCGAGAACAGTTCCTTTTTGAGTAGTAATAACAGAAGGTATTCTGTAAGTATGATATCCTTCTTCACCACTGATAAATACATCAGTAATTTCGGGTAGTTCACGGGCTTTCTGGTCAATTTCAGTGAGTTTGAACCTGAAACTCATTATCAGAATTTTATGGTTATCTTCCTGGAAAGCGATGATAATTGTAAGTAGAATTATCACTAATGTGAATTTTTTAATCGTTTTCCATGTCCAGTGTTTGTTTGTTGTCAAGTCCATATTTTAATTTTAAATTTCTGCATCAACCTGAATTATTCTTCAAAATTAACATCATGATTCAGGGAATTGTGATAAAAACTCGTTGAAAATCCTAATTTAGAACTGTTAAAAATATTTTGACAGGTTTTATTTCTTTTCGGAATTATGACTAAAGTGTCTAAGTATTATAATGGCTATGTATATGTGGCAGGTAACCAGTATATTATAGATAATTATTTTGTTTGAATATTTGACAGTCACTATCGTATGTTTTTTGTAAAATATTGAATAGACAACACTATTATTTGATTTTATGAGAAACCGTATTACTTTTGGCTTGTTAAATTTAACATTGATACTCTGCAAATCGATCGTTTGATGCAAAATAGAGCGAAGATAACCTGTATAGTTGCTTTAATAATTATTATTTGGCTCGTCCATTCATTAATTGGAGCTATATTTTCCCCTGAGGCAGACTTTTTACAGTTTTTAATAACAAGTATCCCGGTTGGTGATCTGGTTTTCAGATTGTTAATAATTGCTCTGTTTATAGGAGTATGTATTTATCTGGGACCGAGAACAAGTTTTTATCGTGGAGATACTGAAAGAATTGAAATTAAGATTCCCAAGGGAATTAAGCAACTGGCAGAAGATGATCCTGAGTTTCTTCAAAATTTCTTACATAAAATTAAGACTCAGCTAAACAATATATTCGGTTTTGCCGACCTTCTGCGGAATAAAGATACCGATAATGTCGTGGCAGACAGGTATTTCGGATACATTGAATCAAGCAAACAGTCTGTTTTGGCGGCCGTAGATGAATTAGTGAGTGCTCTGAAAATGGGAAAAATAAAACCCTGGAAAAAGGGAGATGATTACCTGGAGATAATTAACTGGGAAGGCAAGAAGATTTTAATCGCGGAAGATGTTGAAACCAATTATATATTGCTCAAGACCGTACTCGAGAAGACCGGGGCTGAAATTATATGGGCCAAGAATGGAATGGAGGCTTTGCAGATCTGTCGGCGGAATAAAGATATAGACCTGATTCTTATGGATATATTAATGCCTGAGATGGATGGTTTTGAGGCTACAAAAGCCATTCGGAAATTTAATTCAAAAATTCCGATTATTGCACAAACAGCCTATAACTTTGACTGGACTGCAATACAGAAACAAGGTCTGGGTTTCAATGATTATCTGGCCAAGCCCATCGGGCATTACGACCTTATACTGAAAGCTTACAGGTATCTGGAAATGTAACAAATGCTCTCTGCCATTTGGCTACACAATCATTTGCCCATTCCGTTCTTCCATCATTCCATGTTTTCAATAACAAATTAATGACCCCAGTGAAATATGCTCCTTTGTCGCATTTCACGGGGTAAACCACTTAATGACTCTGTAAAACAGTAACTTCTATGCTTCTGCTACAGAATTTGTATTTATTTACCCTTTCTTTATCTTCATAAGTATTGAAAATGCCCTGTTTACATCATTATCTTTAACAACAATTGTAAATTCATTGGTTGTGGATATCACCTCCATGATGTTGATGCCCTCCCAGGCAAGGTTTTTTAAAATGAAGTAATAAAACCCCGAAATCTCTGTGTTCTCAGCCGGTAGCTCCATGGTTATTGTCGACAACTCTTTTTTCTTGTTTACAAGTTGCTCGGTTTTGAAAAGTTCATCCATCAATGCTTCCTGAGATTTGCTTATGATAATGGTTGTTTCATTAACACCTTGTGAAACGGTGTAAAAAACACCCATTTGATCTTCAAGTTGCCTGAGAAGCATGCCTTGTTTTCTTCTCAAGTTGTCTGTATTTATAAATGTGTAGTCCATTAAATCAGAACGGACTGTAAAATCACCCAGGCCGGTTACAAAATCTTTTAACCCAATGTTTATTTTATAATAATAATTCGGGGCTAAACGGTTAATTGCCATAATAACAGCACCCTCTTTTATTTTTGTCTTTAACCTGGCTTCAATCTCAGGAATCATTTTTCGCGCTAACGAGGAAACATTAATAAGATTATCTGCAAGAGCCTCCTCAAGGAATGGGGATTGTGCAATTACTTCCTGTACAGTTTCAGCTATAGTGATCATTATGTTAAGAATTTAACACAATGTTAAATAAATGTTTTAATATATCAAATTTTTCTTTATAATAATATTGAAGTTTAGGTTTGTATTATTAAATAATTAAGACAGAACTTAAGTATGAAGATATTGAAATTTGGCGGATCCTCTGTAGGTACTCCGGAAAGGATGCTGAAAGTTGCAGATATTATTTCAGACAATGAAAGGAAGGTTGTGATACTTTCGGCAATTTCAGGAACAACCGATCGTCTTGTTGAGATCATAAAAATGGTTAAAAGATACAGGTTAAGTGAAACTGAGACGAAAATACTGGACTTAAAAAATTATTATGATAATTTTTTATTTGAATTATTCTCTGACCAGGATTATCTTGAAAAAGCCGGGAAGATTGTGGATAGTAGTTTTGAACATCTTAGGTCAGCACACCCGGAAACAATGACCGGGTCAGGAGAAAAGGAATTAATGGCCCTGGGAGAGATGCTTTCAACCGGTATATTCCAGGTATTGCTTGAACTACAGGGGGCCGGATCGGTATTAATTAATTCTCCGGAGTATATGAGAATTGATAAGGACAGGGAACCTGATATGGTTTATATCATGGAAAATCTTACAAGATTAATTGAAGGTAACACCGATAAAGAATTGTTTCTGACACAGGGATATATTTGTAAAAACTATTATGGAGAAATTGACAATCTGGAGAGGGGGGGGAGTGATTATTCTGCCAGCATAATTGGGGCTGCACTGGGGGCTGATGAAATTCAGATATGGACCGACATAGATGGAATCCATAATAATGACCCCAGAGTGATATCAAACACACAACCTGTGAGTGAACTTTCATATAAAGAAGCTGCCGAACTGGCATATTTCGGTGCAAGGATCTTGCATCCGAAATGCGTGTTTCCTGCCCAAATGAATAATATACCTTTACGTTTGAAGAATACTTTTGAGCCTGACAGGGAGGGTACACTTATATCAGCATCTTCAAAAAGAGATAAGGTGAAATCTATTGCAGTTAAGGATGGAATAATTGCAATCAGGATCAGATCGGCCCGGATGCTTATGGCATATGGTTTTCTGAAAAAAATCTTCCAGGTATTTGAAGATCACAAGACTTCAATTGATATGATAACGACTTCTGAAGTTTCAGTTTCCCTTACAATTGATAATTCAGAAAATCTGGAATCTATTCTTGCCGAACTCCAATCGTTTGGAGAGGTGGAATTTGATCTTGATCAATCGATAATTTGTGTTGTGGGTGATTTTATGGCCGAAGAAACAGGAATGGCAAAAGTAGTGATAAATGCATTGGAAAAGATACCCATTCGTATGATCTCATATGGTGGAAGTATGAATAACATTTCATTAGTTGTACAAACACATAATAAGAAAGAAGCATTAGAAGCGCTTCACAGGGAAATTTTTAAAACCCAGGCTGCTTATGTATAAAGAATATAAAAGATTTACCGGCATAGCTACACCTTTTTATTACTATGATCTGGATCTTCTAAGGGATACACTTGATACTCTGAACCGGGAAGCAGGTAAATATAACTATAAGGTACATTATGCTTTAAAGGCAAATGCTGACTCTCAGGTATTACAGATAATCCGGGATGCCGGACTTGGTGCCGATTGTGTAAGCGGTAATGAAGTTCAAAAGTCGCTTAACATCGGCTTCCCGGCAAAGGATATTTATTATGCCGGAGTTGGGAAAACAGATGATGAGATCCGTACCGGCCTTGCAGGCAACATTGGTTGTTTCAATTGTGAATCGGTTCAGGAAATTACGGTTATGAACCAGATAGCCTCTGATATGAACATGGTTGCTAAAATTGCCCTGAGAATAAATCCTGACATAAACAGTAATACTCATTCATATATAACAACCGGGATCCAGGAAAACAAATTCGGTATCCAATTGTGGGAATTGGATGAAGTTCTTTCAGTGATCCGTCAACTGAAAAACATTAATCTTATTGGTTTACATTTTCATATTGGCTCACAGATCATCCGTCTGGAAATTTTCCGTAAACTATGTTTGAAAGTAAATGAGATCAATGACTGGTTTATTGAAAGGAAGTACTTTCTTCCTGTTTTGAACCTTGGAGGTGGATTAGGGATCGATTACCATGACCCTGATTCAAATCCTGTTCCTGATTTCAGAAATTATTTTAAAACTGTTTATGACACTCTGCTGCCTCAACCATGGCAGGAGATTCATTTTGAATTGGGCCGTTCGGTAGTTGGCCAGATGGGAAGTCTGATCTCGAAGGTGCTGTATATTAAAAATGGGAAGACAAAGAATTTTGCTATTATGGATTCAGGAATGACCGAATTGATCAGGCCGGCATTATATCACTCGTTTCATAAAATTGTAAATCTTTATAAATCCAATCTTAACGGTACTTTTTTACCTTATCTTAAATATGATGTGGTTGGACCGGTATGTGAAACAACAGATTTTTTAGGAAAAGAAGTTGAACTGCCACGTACCGAGAGGGGTGACCTTTTTGCTATTTGCAGCGTTGGCGCTTATGGCCAGTCAATGGCCTCGAACTATAACCTGAGGGAGAGAGCCGGGGTGACTTATTCTGATGATCTTTCCGGTTAAGGAAGGCAATTACTCATGAGGTTTTCCCAGAGCTAAAGGTTTAGAAGTAGTTCATTTAGTACATGGGCTTATAGTAAGGAGATTCCTGCAAGGTCTGCAGACAGGTCTCATTTTAAGTAAAAAGACCCGGTTTGGGGTGCACAAAGTGAAATAACAAAAGATATTTTCCCGTTACAGAAATACCAAAATCTAAACGAATCTGTTGTTCCCGGTTTCTTCTATTGCCTAACAACTATACCTGACAACCTACACATAACCCTCCAAACCTTTACTGTTATAACTAACTGTGTATCTTTGTGTTACCGGAGTTAAAATAAAATAATATGTATTATAATACGTATTTAAATACGCATTATAATGGCTCTGTTCTAAATTTTACAGCCCAGATAATTTATGCATAAATGTATCCCCCGCTGGCGGGGGAATTTAAAAGGGGGTGGAGTTCTTATAATCCTATATTATCTATAAATTTCTGAATCTTAAGAATAACCAAATCTA
>JAUWMO010000123.1 GCA_030613125.1 Bacteroidota bacterium
TCTAGATAATCAGTTGTAGTAAATCGTCCACCCAGTTCAAATCCGATATTCCAATCTGGTGTAAGGCCATATTTCAGACCCAGACCTAACGGAAAGGCCAATGCAACTTTCGAAAAATCTGTAGAAGTACGGTTATTCGGATCTTCAAGAACTTTAGGAAAAAAGAAAACGGGTCCAAAACCTGCAAATCCATAAAAACTAATACTTGAAGCAAATGATATCATGCCCTTGCCCTTCATCATTAGATAATTGTTGGCACTTTTGTCCGGTATAAAAGCAAATTCACCCTGAAAAGTTGTTTCAAACAATGAAGTCCTGAAAACTACTCCTCTGGTATCACTAGTACCATACTTATCATTACCATATAACCACCCATAATTAAGATTCATTTTCACCCAAATTCTTTCACGAAATTTATATCTGAAGCCGAAATGAATAACTGGTCTGGTAAATTTAAATACAACATCTTTTAAACCGGCTATATTTTCCTTAGGTGTTATACTTCCAATATCTCCCATATAAAATGTCCCTCCCAGCCCCGCCTCTGCTTCATACCTTTTCATTTTCCATACCTGAGAATGGACTGACCCGGAAATCAGGAACAAGATTGTCAAAAAAATAAGGAATGTCCGTTTCATAACCACTTTACATTAAGTCACAAAATTAAGAATAAAATTATAAGAAAAATATTAAAAATCTTAATGTTTGCCAAATATCTGTTTTGAATTGAAAAATCAAATTGCAATTAATTTAAAAAAAATAAGATAATCAATTCCTTTTATCCATCCCCCACATAAGTTTTGATCGAATAGTTTTATAAAAACTATGACCTGGAAGTCTTAGCATCTTTACTGTTTCATCAGCTCTTTTAATAAATAAATCAACAGAAGTATTAAGATTATAAGAACGATAATCCGCAGAAACCAGATATTCCGAACTTCTGCCATCAACTTTTAAACGTATTTCATGATAATCTGGTATAACTACAGGCCTGACTGCAAGAGTATGTGGTGAAATTGGTGAAATAATGAAATTCCTGGAACCCGGAATTACAATAGGGCCACCAACACTCAAAGAGTATGCCGTTGATCCTGTGGGTGTGGAAATGATCAGGCCATCAGCCCAATAAGAATTCAGAAGTTCACCATTCAAATATGCATGGATAGTAATCATTCTTGAGTTTTTTTTCTGAATTGCAATTTCATTCAGGGCAAAATCATAATACATACCATCCGAAGTTCTAATTTCTATTAGTGAACGTTCTTCAACAGTAAACTCCCCGCGTAAAATATAATCTATAGATTGTTTTACGTCTTCTTTAGAAATATTAGCCAGAAAACCCAATCTGCCACTATTTATTCCTACAATTGGGATATTCCTTCCTTTTGCCATGGCAGCAGCCTCAAGAAATGTTCCGTCTCCCCCAATACTAAAAAGATAATTTAAATCCTCTGGCAAATCCTCCACAACCTTGTAGATCCGGATATTTTCATTGATTTCTGGTATTGTGTTTCTGACAAAGGTCATAAAAGAGTCCACAATCCAAACTTCAGCTCCGACATCAAAAAGATTATTAATGAAAGATTTCATAACTGGTATGAAATTAACATTAAAAGTTTTACCATAAATTGCTGCTTTCATACCTGCAAATTAATCATAAAGAGATTAAATATTTAAATATTTCATAAAAGATTCAAATCTACTGTTATAAAGAGAGTCCATTTCATCTTCAGCCATAAAAGAAGCCTTTATATTATAATTAAATCTTTCGAAAGTGTGGATTATTGATGTTAGATCGGTCCGGTTTACCTTTAAGATGACCTCCAGTTTCATTGATTCATCCGGTGAAGAAATATACAAACTAAGGATCTTAGCGTCATTTGATTCAATAATCTCTGCAATTTTTATTAAAGAATAATCATTTTGATGTAACTCCAAAACAATAATTCCACCCGGATTCTTTACCGCCATGAGATCTGCAAAATATTGAATCAAATCATTGGTAGTAATTAATCCCAGATAATTCTTTTTGTCATCAAGAACAGGCACAACGGTAAGATTTAGCCTTGAAACCAGCTCAATAACCTCATAAATATGTTGCCCGGCCAAAACAAATGGGCTAAAAAGAGAAAGGTTGTGATTTCCTATTGGTTCGTCAGCCAGATTCAGGTCATAAATATCTGTATCAGAAATGAGGCCGAGAAACTCTTTATTATTCACTATTGGCAGATGAGAAATCCTGAAAATTTCCATCCAACTTAAGGCCTTCAAGCCAGTGTCTGAAGTTTTTAAAGCCGGAACAACTTCGGATATCAGTTCTTTTGCTATCATAATGTTACTACTTCTCCTAAAATACTATTAATTTTGTAAAAGTCCTACTAACATATAAGTTTAGGTATTATTTTTTATTATATGACCAGGTTAAGCGTAAATATAAATAAAATTGCAACATTAAGAAACGCCAGGGGAGGTGATTTGCCAAATGTCCTTGAAGCTGCCATTAACTGTGAAAGATATGGAGCCCAGGGGATTACTGTTCATCCCCGACCGGATGAACGTCATATTCGGTATCAGGATGTTCGTGACATCAGGCCAATTGTCACTACAGAATTAAATATTGAAGGCTATCCAACCGATAAATTCATATCCCTTGTTCTGGAAGTATTACCCCATCAGGTAACCCTTGTTCCCGATCCGCCTGGTGCAATTACTTCAAATCAAGGTTGGGATACTAAAAAACATACAAGTTTTTTAAAGAAAATCGTACAGATATTTCAGGTTAAAGGTATTAGAACTTCAATCTTTGTTGATACCACTGATGAAAATATCATTTACGCAGCTAAGACAGGAACTGATAGGATAGAACTTTATACAGAACCATTTGCCAGGAAATTTTCAACAAATAAGGACATTGCTGTCTTACCATTTAGTAATGCCGCAAAAATTGCACATGATAATAATCTTGAAATCAATGCCGGTCACGATCTGAATCTTTTAAACCTGAAGTTTTTTTGCACAAATGTTCCCCATATTAAGGAAGTATCCATTGGTCATGCACTTATTTCTGATTCTCTCTATTATGGTTTAGAGAATACAATTCAAATGTATCTCAGGCAATTAAAATAATGAAGCTTTATTACAGGAAATATGGTGAAGGTCCTACATTAATTATTGTTCATGGATTATATGGAGCTTCTGATAATTGGGTACATATTGGGAAACTTCTCGGAAAGCACTTCGAAGTATTTATTATTGATCAGAGAAACCATGGACGTTCTCCACACAGCAATACACACAATTACCATTCAATGAAAAAGGATCTTCATGAGTTTATAGAGGAACATTCAATATCTAAAACAATACTGGTTGGACACTCAATGGGCGGGAAAACCGTTATGTCTTATGCCGGGGAATATCCGGAAAAAATAAATGGTCTGGTTGTTGTTGATATTGCCCCGAAATCATATTTGAATTCCGTAAAAACCTGGAAAAATATCATTGATCATGGTACAATTATTAAAGCCATGAACAATGTTGATTTCAGTACTGTTAAGATCCGCTCTGATGTAGATATTGTTCTTAAAGATCATATTTCTACTGAAATGATCAGGCAGTTCCTAATGAAGAACTTACATAGAAATAAGGATCAAACATTTAAATGGAGCTTAAATCTTAAAGCCATCAAAAATAATCTTAACGATATTCTGGCCGGTTTTAATGAGAATGAATTTGAATCAGGAAATCAGATAACAGGATTTCCGGTTTTGTTCATAAGAGGCTCATATTCCAACTATATCCTGGATGAGGATTTTCCCTTGATCCATAAAATTTTTCCTTATGCTGAAATTAAAACTATTCCTGAAACAGGTCATTGGCTTCATGTGGAAAAACCAGACTTTTTAGTGAGTACAATTCTGCATTATTTTATTGGGTAATCAATGCTTCTTATTCAAATGTTGTTGATTCAATTTTATCTTCAGAAATCTGTTGTTTCCCCTGAAAAAGAAGAAATAACTGGACAACCGTCAATACATCTTTCTCGCAATAAGCAACAATCTTAGTCAGGTCATGGTCTTTCCAGTATATGTCACATACCATACTTCCATCCATATCATCTTTTGGACCAGGAATGTTGAATAGCGATGCCAGCAGATCTAAAGAAGTGTAATGCTTATAATCCCCAAATTTCCATAACTCCATGGTATCAATGAAAGATACTTCCCAGGGTTTCTTCCCCGCAATATCGAGTAAGACTGGCAAATTTAGATTATTAACAAGTATTCTCCGGGCCAGATAAGGAAAATCAAATTCCTTACCATTGTGTGCACAAAGGAAAATTTCTGGTTTTTTGCTAAGTTTCTCAAGTAATTGAATGAAACCCCCAAGTAATTCTTTCTCGTCATTTCCATAGAAGGATTTCAGTCTCAGACGAGTACCAGGTCCTTGAGCATATACAATACCAACAGAAATACAAATAACCTTTCCGAATTCAGCATAAATACCAGCCCTCTGATACACATCTGATGCGAGTTCATCATCTTTTCTAAAGTAACTGGATTTCTTCTCCCACAATTGTTGCTTTTTTTCAGAAAGTTTTTCAAATTCATCGACTTCAGGAACAGTTTCAATATCGAGAAATAAGATATTCTCCGGTTTTAAGTTTTTGAGCATGTAGATGTGTATTTTTTCAAAATATGGTTATCTTTTCTCAGAATGTTTATACAAGACTTGTTGTATTGTATCAACTAAAATATTAACTCCTACCTTATTGTTCCCACCCTGAGGGATTATAAGATCAGCGTATTTTTTTGAAGGTTCAACAAATTGCAAATGCATGGGTTTTACAGTTTTATCATATCTTTCAAGCACTTCCCCAATTGATCTTCCTCTATCAATAATATCTCTGTTTATTACCCTAATTAGACGGTCATCAGCATCTGCATCCACATATACTTTAATATCAAGCAATTTCCTAAGAGGAGGATTAGTCAGGATCAATATCCCTTCCACAATTATTACATGTTTCGGAACAACCATTATAGTTTCATTGGCCCGGGTACAGGTTAAATATGAATAAATAGGCTGTTTTATTGACTCTCCTCTTTTAAGTTTTTTTAAGTGATCTACAAGTAATTTGAATTCGATAGATCTGGGATGATCAAAGTTGATCTCTTGTCTCACTTCTAATGGAAGGTGGCTATTATCTTTGTAATAAGCATCTTGTGATATGACAACAACTTCTCCTTCAGGAAGTCTTTCTGTAATTTTCCTGACTACAGTTGTTTTCCCAGAACCCGTACCGCCTGCAATTCCAACTATAAGCATATTTTTCCTATTTTAGCTTTTAAAAGAAATCTGTTTAATTCAACCAAGATACAAATTATCAGAATTAATTTATATCAATACCAACATAAAAAAACAGGATCGGTTAACTAATAACACTATATCAGTATGAATGAATTATACCCATTGAAATTTTATCCAATTATAAAGGAAATTATATGGGGGGGAAATAAATTAAAGAAGGTATTAAATAAAGAAACCGGAAATATTCAGAAAGCAGCCGAAAGCTGGGAGATATCTGCTTATGAGAACAATATATCAATTGTCTCAAACGGATACCTGGCAGAAAACAACCTGAAAGAAATCATTGAAGTCTATATGGAAGATATTGTTGGAGACGTAATATACAATATGTTTGGCACTGAATTTCCTTTATTAATCAAATTCATTGATGCGAATGATATACTTTCGATCCAGGTCCATCCTGATGATAATCTCGCAAGAAAAAGACATAATGCCAGTGGGAAGACCGAAATGTGGTACATCGTTCAGGCTGAAAAAGGTTCAACTTTAATATCAGGTTTTAATAAAGAAATAAACAAAAAAATCTATAAGAAGCATTTCAATAATCATACACTTCCAGAAATCCTAAATTACGAAGAAGTTTCAGCCGGAGATGTATTTTTTATGCCTGCCGGTCGGGTTCATGCTATCGGATCAGGTATTCTACTGGCAGAAATCCAGCAAACCTCAGATTTAACATATAGGATCTACGATTGGGATAGGACAGATAAAAAAGGTATGGAAAGGGAGCTTCATACAAACCTGGCGATTGATGCCATTGATTACAGGCATTATGATAATTATAAAACCAATTATTCTATTGTTACAAATCAAACACAGCAGTTAATTCACTGTGATTATTTCACAACCAATCTCCTCAGATTTGATCAAAGAATAGAAAAAGATTATGCTTTCCTTGATTCATTTGTTATTTATATGTGTATTGATGGAGCCTTCAGCCTTGATTATGTTTCAGGGAAGATGAAAGTTGTTAAAGGAGAAACAATCTTATTGCCTGCTGCATTAAAAAAATTTATCCTGATATCTGATAAGGAAACAACAATCCTTGAGATATATTTATCAAAATATTCTGAAAATATTTACTGATGATAAATACCGGATACCGGTTTTAGTTTAATTAAAAGTCTTGATGGGCTCTGTGAAAGCTGTCTTATATGATGTCAATTTGGAGAATTAGGTGATGAAAAATGAAAGTTATATCTTTCGGATAACTTTTTCAATAAATTAGAATTTATATCTTAGATATTCTTTACATATGAAAAAACTAAAACAAAATTTAAAAAAAGGCCACTATTACTTATTAATTGGATCAGTTTTATTATGTCTTGTTCATTTTCAGGCCTGTCAGAGTAAAAAAACTTCTGACAGATCTGATGAAGATGTTACAAAGAATAATTCTAGTGGATATAATGGAGTATACAAAAGTTACAGGGATGGCTATTTATATTCTGAAGTTATGTTAGTAAATGGGGAAAAAAATGGATTAGCACGAAGATATTATTCCAATGGAAAGGTGAACACAGAGGTTTATTATGAGAACAATGTCAAAATTGGGACTTCAAAATGGTTTTATACAAATGGGAAAGTTTATAGGGAAACTCCTTATGAAAATGGAAAAATAAATGGCATTCAAAAAAAGTATCATAAAGATGGTACTTTAATGGCTGAAATTCCTTATGAGAGTGGTAATAGAAAAATTGGTCTTCAAGAATATTCTTTTTATGGCTCTCCTGTTACATCTTATCCAAATATCGTTATTCATGTTGATGATCAAAGATCAATGAATGGCCTTGTTAAAGTATCACTTAGCCTGTCGAATAAGTCAAAAAATGTTAAATTCTATGAGGGAGATATTATTAACGGGATATTTGATGATGAATTATCAACATATATACTCACTGAGGATGGCAAAGGTATTATGCGCTTTACTGAAAATCTTGATTATGAGGGGAAAAAGATAATAAACATAATTGCCATTTATAAAACCAAATTAGTAAATAAAAAAATCTTGCAAAAAAAACTGATTCTACCCTCAAACCACCTGAAAAAGTAATGGGATAATGCATATTAAAGAATCCAGGTTTGTATTTAGTAGTCCTGATATAAGAAAATGCCCCTCACCTGACCTCCCGGAATATGCGTTCATTGGAAGATCAAATGTCGGAAAATCTTCTTTACTAAATATGCTCACAGGTAAGAAAAGAATAGCCAAAACATCCTCTACTCCTGGAAAAACAAGATTAATAAATCATTTCATTATCAACGAGAACTGGTATCTTGTTGATTTACCCGGATATGGATATGCTAAAGTTCCAAAAACTATTAAACAAGCTTGGGAGCAAATTGTTGTAGACTATATTTTAATGAGAAAAAACCTCATGAGCCTTTTCATGTTAATAGATTCCAGGCTACCTCCCCAAAAACCTGATTTATTATTCCTCGACTTTTTAGGCACTCATCAGGTTCCTTTTGTTATTCTATTTACAAAATCAGATAAATTAAATAAACAACAACTAAAGAGTAATTTAGTGACTTATCAGGAGCAACTGAAAAAAACCTGGGAGTTTTTGCCTCCTTTCATTATTACATCTGCAATAAAAAAGACTGGCAGAGAAAAAATTATTAGTTTTATTGAAGAAACAAATAAATTGTGGAAAAAATAAAATTCTAATTTAAGATTTCATACGTATAAAATTTAATTTTCAAAGGTTGTATAAACCCCGAATTGCGGAGCAATCGCCGGAGGCAACGGCTCAGCGAAGCTAAACTTACCATGAAAATTTTTATTCATTATTCACTTTGTTTCCCGGAAATCGGGACAGGCTATGAGGTTCTCTCTCGTTTCACTCGTTCAAACCTGCCTGCCGGCAGGCGCGTTCACTAAATTCATGTTTGTGAATTTTTAAATAAAAATCTTATGGACGTTTCATGATTAGATATTAACTTTGTCAATTACAAATTTAACCCTTGAAACTTTTAATTCTGCCATGGCAATTAAACCTCCTTTAAAGTTTTTCTCAGGAAGATCATCTAATTATATTGCAAAAGAAATTGTAAAAAGTTTTGGTTCTACCCTTGGAAAAAGTTCTGTCCTGGAATTCAGTGATGGAGAATTCCAGCCTTCTTATGAAGAATCTGTTCGGGGGTGTAGTGTTTTTATAATTCAGTCAACATTTCCACCGGCTGATAATTTATTCGAATTGTTGTTTATGATTGATGCTGCCAAAAGAGCTTCTGCATACAAAGTTATTGCTGTTATACCATATTTCGGATTTGCAAGACAGGACCGAAAAGATAAGCCAAGAGTTTCAATAGGATCAAAGTTAGTTGCTGATCTTTTAACTGCAGCAGGAGTTGACAGGATCATGACTATGGATTTACATGCTGATCAGATCCAGGGCTTTTTTAATGTTCCTGTAGACCATATTTACGCATCCTCATTATTCGTACCATATATTAAAAATCTTCATCTGGATGACCTGGTAATTGCATCACCCGATATGGGAGGGACAAAAAGGGCAAATGCATATTCAAGATTCCTTAAAACAGAAATGGTTATCTGTTATAAACAGAGAAAAAAAGCCAACCATGTAGATGACATGGCTGTTATTGGAGACGTAAAAGGAAGAAATGTAATAATTCTTGACGACATGGTTGATACTGCAGGAACATTGACCCTTGCAGCCGATATGATGATGGAACAAGGTGCAAAAAGTGTCAGGGCATGTGCTACTCATCCTGTATTATCCGGGCTGGCATATGAAAGGATTGAAAATTCCTCTTTAGCTGAACTTGTTGTTACCAATTCTATCCCACTCAAAGAACAAAGCACAAAGATTAAAATTATAACTATTGCTGATTTGTTTGCTGATGTTATTCAAAAAGTATATAATTATCAGTCAATAAGTAGCAGCTTTATCCAATAAGTTCTTATATTTGCACCCTCAAAATTAAAATTCACATTTTGAACGTGCCATGGGAGTCGGTAATTTGATTTAGGTCATTTATTACCAGACTTTAGTAACACAAAAAACTTAT
>JAUWMO010000293.1 GCA_030613125.1 Bacteroidota bacterium
GTAGGGAGTCCTTTTGTTTCCCATTTCTCCACCAGTCATAAGGAATTACTTTCCAGTTCTCCGTGGCTTTTAACTCTACTTCATTTTGCATTTCAATCCATCACTAAGAGAAATGACTTTATCAGAAGCTAACTGATAAACCTACAGCAATTATTTCTTTGAACTGCACCCTGGGCCCCTCAGAATCCTTGTTACCATCTCCGGTTGAATCATATCTGATTTTAATATCATCATCGTAAATGAGGTGTGTACTAATGCTGGCTGAAATGATTTTATTAACTTTCATGTCAAAATAAACACTCCAATAATCTGCTGCGTTTACCCAAACCCTCACAGTAAGATTCACTGAACTGTCTGCTAACTCGCCCAATACAATGAATGGTTCCGGATCTTTCATAATCCTGTTATCAGCATCAATCATTGCCCTGAGTACTTTTTTCGCCTTTTCAAGGTCATCTCCATAAGCTATACCAAATGACCAATCTACCCTTCGTGTTGGTTCCTTTGAGAAGTTGGTTATTGAGCCTGTTGATAATCCTCCGTTTGGAATAATTATTATCTAATAAATGCAAATATATATATAAGGTTAGATAAGAAAAATGTTTTTTATTTTAAAATGCAATCACCTTTATTCCGGAATTATAATACAGTTCTGAGAGTATATATTTATTGAAACTATATTCATTTTATAGAATAAATTGGTAAATATTTGTTCAACCATTACTTTTCATTTCTAATTTTTTTATCTTTAACACTTTTTAAAATCAATAACTATGATCAACCGGAAGAATCTATCCGAAAATTTCTTTAATTTATATGGAAAGCCGGAAGAAAAATTCCGGATATTTTTTGCACCGGGCAGGGTCAATCTGATAGGAGAACATACAGATTACAACGGAGGTTATGTTTTTCCATGCGCATTAAATTTCGGGACTTATCTGCTTATCAGGAAAACCGGAGAAAACAGGATCAGGTTTTCTTCTACAAACATGGAATTTAAAGCAGATATTCCGCTTTCTGAACTTCAAAAAAAACAAGGGGAAGAATGGGTAAATTACCCGCTTGGAGTTATTGACCAGTTGAGAAAGAAAGGAGTAAATCCGGGTGGTGCTGAATTTTTATATTCGGGTGATATACCAAACGGGGCAGGATTATCATCATCTGCTTCGATTGAACTGGTTACAGCGTTTGCCTTAAATGCCTTATTTTCAGGCAATATACCTGTAATTGATCTGATAAAACTATCACAAAAGGCAGAAAATGAATTCGTAGGTATGAACTGTGGAATAATGGACCAGTTTGCAGTTGGAATGGGACAAAAAGATTCTGCATTGTTTCTCAATTGTGATACACTTGATTATGAGCTAGTTCCGTTGAAACTTAAAAACTATAGGCTTGTTATTGCAAATACGAACAAACGCCGGGGTCTGACTGATTCAAAATACAATGAAAGAAGGTCTGAATGTGAATCAGCAGTGAAATATTTAAGCAAGGGGAAGCAAATCAGAAATCTGAGTGAACTAAGCCTGGAAGAATTTAAGGAGATGGAAATCTTCATTCCCGATAAGGTAATACGCCAAAGGGCCATGCATGTAATTTCGGAAAATGACAGAGTACTCAGGGCGGTCCCGGCATTAAAAAGTGGTAAACTGGAATTATTCGGAAAATTGATGAATGAATCACATGACTCCTTAAGGAATGATTATGAAGTTACAGGGCCGGAACTTGATACTCTTGTTGAGGAAGCCCGGAAACTACCAGGAGTAATAGGTTCAAGAATGACAGGTGCAGGATTTGGAGGTTGTACTGTTAATCTGATTCATAAAGACCATGTGGAAAGTTTCCTATACGAACTGAGCAAACCATATTATAAAAAAACCGGCTTGAAAGCTGATTATTATGTTGCAGATATTGGAGAAGGTGTGCGTGAAATACTATAAAACCAATTTATGATCAGTACAAATTATTATCCTTTAGGAGAATTTACATGATTATTGTTATTTTTGAATTTCTCAACAACTAACCATAGTGATTTAAAAATTAACCCCAAATTATAATAATATATGGAAACTGGTTTCTCTCTCGGCTGGATAGATTGGACAACAATGCTAATCTATTTTGTTTTTGTCCTTGGCATTGGATGGGCTTTGAAGCGTTACATGAAATCATCAAAAGCCTTTTTAGAAGCCGGACGATCCTTGCCTGCATGGGTAACAGGTCTGGCTTTTATTTCTGCCAATCTTGGTGCTCTTGAAGTTATTGGCATGGCTGCTTCGGGTGCCAAGTATGGAATGGCGACCGTTCATTTTTACTGGATCGGGGCAATTCCCGCAATGATCTTTCTCGCTATTTTTATGATGCCTTTTTATTATGGCTCGAAAGCCCGCTCTGTACCTGAATACCTGAAGTTAAGGTTTGATGAAAAAACCCGTGGTTTTAATGCCTTTGCTTTTGCTATTATGACAATTTTTGCATCGGGTATTTCTATGTATGCTTTGGCTTTACTGGCAGAAACCATATTACCTTTTCATTTCACAGCCAATATTTTGGGCTATGAATTCGGCCCATTTGACATTTATTTGTTAATAGGTGCATTAATTGTCTTAATCTATACTTATCTGGGTGGCTTGACTTCTGCTATCTATAACGAAGTGCTACAGTTTTTCCTGATTTTTATAGGCTTTTTACCTCTGGTAATAATAGGATTGATCAATATTGGTGGATGGGAAGGCCTAAAAGAGAACCTGGAAGTTGTTTCTGTAAATAATGGGTATGAGCCAGGAGCCTGGCTCCACACCTGGAAATTTGCAGGTGATGCAAGTTCGAATCCAATGGGTGTTGGATGGTTTGGTATTTTAATGGGGTTAGGATTTGTACTTTCATTCGGGTACTGGGGCACGAACTTTCTGGTAGTACAAAGAGCCATGGCTGCAGGCTCAATGAAAGCCGCACAAAAAACGCCACTAATTGGGGCCATCCCAAAAATGTTCCTTCCATTCCTGGTTATTCTTCCTGGTATGATTGCAATTGCTCTCACCTCAAATCCTGATAGTGGATTCGCTCTTGCTCCTAAAGGAAATTCTTATGATTACGACAAGGTTATTCCTATGCTTTTGGGACATTACTACCCAATTGGTATTCTTGGCCTTGGATTGACAGCTCTAATAGCAAGCTTTATGTCAGGTATGGCCGGTAATGTTACAGCTTTCAACACTGTTTGGACGTACGATATTTATCAAAGTTATTTAAGACCAAACCAGTCAGATAAACACTATCTGAAGGTTGGCCAAATGGCAACAATTTTCGGTGTTCTGGTTAGTATACTTACTGCCTATGTAGCCCAGATGTTCAATAATGTAATGGATTTTCTGCAGCTGATCTTTGCATTTATTAACGCACCTTTGTTTGCTACCTTTTTGCTCGGAATGTTCTGGAAGAGGGCTACAGGTCATGCGGCATTTTTCGGCCTCCTTTCGGGAACATTTGCTGCAGCCATTCATCATGGACTTACCCAACCTTTCGGTGAAACCATGCTTGTAAAAGGTGGGTGGCTAGGCACTATAGCTCACACATATCCAAGTGTGATGGCACAAAATTTCTGGACAGCAATTTATGCATTTACAGCCACCTTAATAATAACCATAGTTCTTTCATTGGCCACTAAACAGAAAAAATCCAATGAAGAATTAAAAGGCCTGGTTTACTCGCTTACACCACGAATTAAAGATGAAAGTAAAAGCTGGTATGATTCACCAATTTCCCTGGCTATTATTGTTGGTGTCATTGCCATTGTTTTAAGTTTATTATTCTGGTAAAATAAAAATAATAATTATGGGTTTAGATATAAAAATTCCTATCGGTTTGATGTTCACCATTCTCGGGCTATTACTTACTATTTATGGATTGGCTACTATTTCAGATGCTGATCTGTATCAGAAATCATTAGGCATAAATGTTAATATTTGGGTTGGGCTTTTAATGCTGGTTTTCGGAATATTTATGCTCGCTATTTCCAAATTTAAGAAACCGGAAAAATAAAACTGAAGTTGAAGCATATAACGCTTTAACCTATAGTTTTCATTACTCCCGGTAAGGAAAGCATTTTTGCTCTTCCACATTTTTCTTACGTCGGTTATTATTAATTAAAATTTATTATTAACTTGAGAGATTAATTTATTTCATAATAAACAATTATTATCAGATGATCCATTACTAACCTTAAATCCAAAACTATGAGTAACGTAGGTTTCAATTTTTCAAAATTTCTGGATGACTCCAGGATGGCATTACTTAAGCCAAAAGAGTATTTCACCTCAATGAGCACTACCGGAGGATTTGTAGAACCTCTGATTAAGGCCGTAATTTATGGTTTGGTAGCAGGTATTTTTATTTTTATCTGGAGCTTGTTAAACTTAGGTGGGGCTGCCGAACTTGGAAGTATATTTGGGGGTGCTG
>JAUWMO010000227.1 GCA_030613125.1 Bacteroidota bacterium
AAATAAGAATAATGCTTCATTTTTATTGAATTATAGATATTCCACCCTGGCTCTGCTAAATGCAATTGGGTTAAGATCTATTGCAGGCAGTTCAGTCCCCCAGTATCAGGATCTTACTTTTTAGGTGGATATTCCAACAAAAAAGGCCGGTAAGTTTGTTTTGTTTGGTTTAGGCGGAAAAAGTTTTATTCAGATCTATGATAGCAAAAAAGACAGTACTGAATTTTCATACGGTTTATCAGGAACGGATACAGATTTTGGTTCAAAAATGGGAGTAATAGGACTTTCCCATATATATTATTTTAATAATTCCACCCGTTTGAAAACAAGTTTTTCGGTGCAGGGAGTAAGCAGTTTTACCAAACTGGATTCAATTGATAAAAAATCAGAAATTAAGAAACAGTTTTACCGCTCCAACCTGGGAGAAACCAAATACGGGATTTCTACACATTTACTAAAAAAATTCGGCGCGAGGGATATGTTGGTGTCAGGACTGATCTATGACTATTACCTTGTAAGTTATATCGATAGCGTTTATTTATGGAAAGAGGACCGGTTTCAAAAAAATAATAATTCTGAAGGAAATTTTGATCTGTTACAAGCATATGCTCATTGGAAACATAATTTTTCAAATACTTTCAGCTTAAATTTTGGCTTGCATTACCAATATTTTAGTTTGAACGGCAGTCAGTCACTTGAGCCCCGTGCCGGTTTAAAATGGAACTTTGCAAAAAACCAATCTTTGAATTTTGGCTATGGTCTTCATGCACAAACACAACCCAAGATGCTTTATTTTGTTGAAACCGATATGGGGAATGATATTATTGAGTTTACAAATAAAGACCTTGAGTTTACCCGAAGTAATCAGTTTGTAATTGGTTACGACAATATACTCAGACCAAATTTCAGAATACGTTTGGAAACCTACTACCAGTATCTAACCAGGGTACCTGTAACAGAAAGTACTCCTGATTATTCTGTAATCAACGAAGGTGCCGATTTTCATATTAATTTATATGACAGCCTTGAGAATAAAGGATTGGGGCAGAATTATGGTGTGGAGTTGACAATTGAGAAGTTCTTTGCCAAAAATTACTATTTGCTGTTTACTGCCTCGTTGTTTGAATCAAAATACAAAGGGTATAATGGTATTGAACACTCTACGGTCTTTAACAATAATTTCGTATTCAATGCTCTGGGTGGATATGAATTCAAAATTAAAGAAAAAAACTCCCTGAATATTGACCTTAAAGGAGTTTATGCTGGAGGAAAGCGTTATATTCCAGTGGATGAGGAGGCATCTGTGATTGAAAATGAAACGGTATATTTATGGAGTGAGGCCTATTCCAAAAAGTATAAAGATTATTTCAGAATAGACTTTCGGATCAGTTACCGCATGAACTCAAAAAAAATTGATCAGGAATGGGCCGTGGATATCCAGAACATTACAAATCATAAAAACGTATTTCAATATACATGGGATCCGAACCGGAATGAATATAGAATTGATTATCAACAAGGGATTTTTCCCATGTTTCTATTCAGAATATATTTTTAATAAATACGTATTTATTATCAACTGGATACTAAGAGTAATTAACTACTTCTTCTTTGATCTTTGGTAGAAGATAATTCCCCCGCCAACTACAACAACGCCAATTATAACATAAATGGCCCAGGAAGCTTTACCTGGTTCTTTTGTACCTGCCTCCTCCTCTTCTTCTTCCGGAGTATAAAAAACAGGGTCCATATCATCTATCGAGACTGAATCCTGTATGGACAATTCATCTGCAGATACATTCACAGTATCTTGAGGGCTTGCCTTAACCATACCGGTGCCGGCAAGTAGCAGAAAACAAAAAACTATTAAACCAGAGATTAATTTTTTCATTTTTTAAGTATTAGATATTATTTTTTTATGGATTTTAGTAAGTGCTGCAAAGTTCAGTAAAGTCAGCGAATAATTAAAGTTTTTTGGCAAAATTAAAATATTTTTCTGCTAATGTATATTCTCCGTTTTTTTTATAGAAATTTCCCAGCCTTAGAAAAGCAGGTTTATACACCGGGTTAATCGAAATACATTTCTTTAATGTTTTTACTGCAAGTTCATTTCTGTCAATCTCAAAATATATATTGGCAAGACTAAGGTATGAAGGGAAATATTTGTAGTTATTATTAATATTTTTCTTAAAAAGGTCAATCGCTTTTATACTATTACCTTCAAGATGATATATTTTAGCATAATGGTGAACTGCTACTTCATATTCAGGATAAATCTTCAGACATTTGTCGAGATATTTTTTTGCTGAGCTCAGGTCGTCTTTTCGCATGAATGCAACTGACAGGTTTATTAATGCCGCCTCATTATATGGATTCTTTTCAACAGCACGAATTAATAAAAATATAGCCTGATCAAAATTGTCTTCTGTCAGAGCAATATAACCATGGTAATCTTCTTTGGTTTCTCTGTTAAGTATAGCACAAACCGGAACACCATCAACATTTATTGTATGAATTGTCTTTCGGGGAGGCCATATTTTCATTTTCAATTGAAACGGGTGAATGTAGGAATTTGCAATTATTGCGAAATCCCAATCAGAATTTCCCCGCGAATAATACTTAATGAACTGTGTTGTAATTTTATCTTGCTTGTGTCTGAATAACCAGGAACCGGGAAAATTCAAAGCAACCTTGGTTTTTACCTGATCTGAATTATTGTTTTGTTCAATATAATTCTGTAGCCATAATGATGCTTCCTGGATAGTATGAAAATAGTAATCAGTTTCATAATTGCCATATGCTCCGTTTATGCCTCCAATCCATTCATTAAAGTACATATACTGATAAGGATGGTTTTTAATAATAAACCGCAGCGGGTGGAAGAATAAAAGGATAAATAAAAAAATAAGTATAATCCTTATTTTAAATGAATGGATTTTTCTGATTATACATTCATATCCAAGTGCTGAAAGGATAACCAATGGAGGGTAAATAAATATTACGTGCCGCCAAGCACCATATACATTTGAATCACCTAATATTATAAATATCAATGGGAACAGAAATGTTATAAAGAGAAAAAATATAAATATCCAATAATGGTCTTTAAGTAGTTTTTTTGAATGTAAAATGAAGATGAGGAATCCTAGTAATACGACTGTAGGGATTGAGATTACCATATATTTTAGAAGATAATACCAGGGTAATTGGTCAGACCAATAGACCGATCCCTCGAATATTTGTCGTATTGTTGTAGGAAACTGGGTCATAGCTGAAAAGGAGAGCCATGGGTTTATTATTGGATTTTCAAGTCCAAATGGCCATAATACCAATCCCAGAATGTATCCTGAGACAGATATACCCAGCACAATCAGAAAAACAATCAGGATGTTTTTCCGGGTTACCCATTTTTCTCTTCTGATATAGTTGCTTATTAAATAAAGTCCTGTAAATAAGAATAAGTAACAAATCAAAATAAAACCTCCAACCCTGATACTTATTGCAAAAGCCAGTCCCAGTACCGGGAGGAGCAGGATCTTAATTGTGTGTTTAGGTAACTTGTTTATTACCAGGAAGGTAAAATAAATTGTGGCAATATAGCCCAGTGCGAACGGAATATCCTTAAGGTTATTCCAGGAATGTCCCAAAAACCTTGAAGATACCAGAAAAAGTAACAGTGTTAGAAATCCTGCCCTGTAACCCGATAAAAAAACAGCTAAAAGTCCGCTAATAAATATTGTTCCCCAACCGGCAATTGCATTTGCTACATGCCTGAATTGGTAAATGTCTTCAATATTCAACCAGTTAGCAAAGATTGTGGTTATGTTGTCAAATGACTGGCCATAATATTTCAGATGGGTCCCCGGTGTATGAAGAGCAGATTTATCTTTCCCGAAAGAATTAAAATAGTTGATTACTTTCTCTGATTGTTTTAAGTGGAATTCTTCATCACCTGAAATTCCGGCATCCCTGCTTAACCATGGTAGAATAATAAGAAGTATAAAGGATAAGGCGTAAAAAGCATTCTTGAAATTCAAAAACTTACTTGATAACATTTGATCTGTTTAGACAAAATTAATCGTCAAATATTTCCTTTACCAGGTAAACAGGCCTGTTTTGTGACTCCTTATAGCTGCGAAATACATATTCTCCCAGGACACCCAGGAAAGTTAACTGGATAGATCCGAGGAAATAGATACTTAGCAGAGTAGATGACCAGCCCAACACTGCAAATCCGAAAATTTTGGCAATTAATACATAAATACCTGCAAACAGGAAAACCACAATTCCAATAATCCCGAGAAAAAGACAAATTCTAAGAGGTAGTTTTGAGAAAGAAAATATTGCATCAGCTCCAAGGGCAAACAATTTCCAAATGCTCATCTTTGACTTCCCCTCTTTTCTCTCTTCACGGACATATTCAACAAAACCCTGTTTAAAACCTACAAATGACCGCATCCCTGGCAAATACCTTATTTTTTCCTTTAATGCCAATAGCCCGTTAAGAGCATTCCTGTTCATCATCGAGAAGTTGCCAACATTTTCTATTTCCCTGAATCCGGAAACTTTTGTAAAAAGTTTGTGAAAAACAGATGTTATAATTTTTCTGTTAATTTTTTCTTTTTTTGATTTTCTTTTTCCGTTAATAATATCAAATTCTCCGGATTTCAGTTTCAGGTACATTTTATTAATTAATTCAGGAGGGTCCTGCAAATCTCCATCCATCATTGCAATATAGTCACCTTTGGCATACTCTAATCCTGCAGTAAAGGCAGCCTGATGGCCAAAATTTCTGGACAGGGCAATTATTTTTATTCGGTTGTTTTTGTTACGATGTTGCAGGAGTTTAGCTAAGGTACTATCCTGGCTGCCATCGTCAACCAGAAGTATTTCATACTCCATGGGTAATTCTGTCAAAACTTTTAACGACCTCCTGATTAGTTCATCAACTAAATTTTCTTCATTATAGACAGGAACTACTAAAGAAATCATAATTAAAGATAAGTATTATATATCATACCAGACATTCCCTTCCTTATTCGATCTCACAACATTTTCAATGAATTTCATGCCTCTCACGCCATCGTTTATAGTAGGGAATTCACCTTCATAATATTTTTGACCTCTTATGGCTTTTGCTACACCTTTATAAATATTACCAAAAGCTTCATATATCCCTTCCGGATGCCCGGGAGGCAAAACATGACTGGATTCAGCAAAACCGGAATTATAATCATGGGCCGGTTTGAAGACCTGAATTGGTTTGTCATCACTTAAAAGGTAAAGATAATTTGGATTTTCCTGCTCCCATTTTAAGCTTGCATCAGAACCATATATTGCAATTGTCAGGTTATTTTCTTCCCCTCCTGCAACCTGGCTTGCGCGAATGACCCCAAGGAGGTTTTCCTTAAATCGTAACAGTACAGTTCCATCAAGGTCAAGCTCTATATCTTTTTTAACATTATTTAAGTCAGCCAGCACCTTCTCAACTTTTAGTCCTGTTGTATATTCAATCAGGTTAAAAGCATGTACCCCAATGTCGGCCATACAACTGCTGGCTCCTGTATATTTAGGATCCAAACGCCAAACACCGGTGATCCTTGAGTCTTTCCCATGAATTATAGAATTAATCCATCCCTGATAGTACTGAGCATCAACACGTTGAATTTTGCCCAGAATGCCCTGTTTAACAAGTTCACGCATTTGCCTGACCATTGGATAACCAGTATACGTGTGTGTCAGGCCAAATACAACTTTATGTTCTTTTAAAAGGCGATTCAGATCTTCAGCCTCTTTCACACTGGTAGTCATAGGTTTT
>JAUWMO010000261.1 GCA_030613125.1 Bacteroidota bacterium
CTCCCTTCAGCATTATCATGCCGTTCCAGGCCAATGCTTCGAGATCATCATCGCCCGGATAAATATGAATATTTCCTATTTTGGAAACCCGGTTAACAATCAGATCGACAAGGGTTTTACTGTTAGCCATGGCACCGGTTATCAAAATTGCATCAATCTTTTCAGTAAAAGTCATACACATTGCACCAACACTTTTTGCCACCTGATATGCCATTGCTTCAAAGTAGAATTGTGCTTTTTTATCTCCCTGCTGGATCCTTTTATCAACCTCATATCCGCTGGGAGTACCCAGATATGCATATAAGCCACCTTCTCCCCAAACCATCTTCAACATTTCCTCTCTGGTATATTTACCACTAAAACACATATTGATAAGATCACCGACAGGCAGGGAACCGCTTGCAACAGGCGAAAACGGACCATCACCATCAAAACCCTGTGTTGCATCGATTACCTTACCGTAATAATGCATACCCACAGTTATAGCCCGACCAAGATTAACAACAATAAGCTTCATGTCCTCATATTTTTTCCCTACTGAATGTGCATGTTTCCGGGCTACATACTTCTGATTCAGAGCATGATAAATAGATTTTCGGTGAATCAGAGGATGTCCGGAGATTCTGGCAAGGTCAGTAAATTCATCCACAACAACAGGATTGGCGATAAAAGCCTCGGCATTTGGCAGGTTGTTAGCAATTTCATCAGCAATCAATCCTCCCAGATTCACAATATCCTCGCCAAGTTTACTCTCCGTCAGATCGTGTTTCATCTTTTTATTTACCTTGTATATCCCTGATTCAACAGGATGGATCAAACCACCTCGTCCCATTACCAGCTTTATCTCATCAAGATAAATATCATTATCTTTCAAAGCATCCATTATTAATTTGGCCCTGTATTTAGTTTGATCTTTTATCTTTTCAAAATTTACCAGGTCCTCATCCCTATGCCGGATCCTTTTAAGGAAAATTGCCTTTCCAAGACGATAAATACCTAACTGAGTATAATCAGTTCTAGGATTTATCGATAAAATCAGGGTATTTGCAAGATTAATGGCATTAACGTCCATAACACGATTGTTTTAATTGATCAAAGTTATAAATTATGAATGATTCTTTACATATTTCTGCGATACTGTCCCCCAACTTCGTATAATGCTCCGGTAATCTGTCCCAGAGAACAATATTTTACAGCCTCCATGATACTTTCAAAAACATTTCCATTCTCAATTGCTGTTTTTCTCAGTTCTTCAAGGGCAATTTTGCTTTGTTGTGGATACCGTTTATAGAGATTCTTAATCATGGATACCTGATAGTCTTTTTCCCTCCCGGTAGCTCTGATTACTTTTTCAGGAATAATTGTTGGTGACCCTTCTGGTGATAAAAATGTATTAACTCCAATTAATGGAAGGGTTCCATCATTTTTCAATCTTTCATAATGTAATGACTCTGATTGAATCTGACTTCTCTGGTACATCATTTCCATAGCACCGAGGACACCACCTCTTTCAGTTATCCTGTCAAACTCAAGCAATACTGCGTCTTCAACCAGTTCTGTTAATTCTTCAATAATGAAAGAACCTTGCAGGGGATTTTGATTCTTCGCTAAACCTAATTCCTGATTGATAATATGTTGAATAGCCATTGCCCGCCGAACCGATTCCTCTGTGGGTGTTGTAATAGCTTCATCATAAGCATTCGTATGTAATGAATTGCAGTTATCATATACAGCATTCAATGCCTGCAGGGTTGTACGGATATCATTGAACTCAATCTCTTGTGCGTGTAATGACCTGCCAGAAGTTTGAATATGATATTTCAACTTTTGTGATCTTTCATTCCCGCCATACCTAAATCTCATAGCTTTAGCCCAGATAATTCGTGCTACTCTTCCAATAACAGTATATTCCGGATCGAGCCCACTTGAGAAGAAAAAGGAAAAGTTCGGAGCAAAATCATCAACCTTCATACCCCGGGAAAGGTAATATTCAACATATGTAAATCCATTCGCAAGAGTAAAAGCAAGCTGGGTTATTGGATTTGCTCCGGCTTCAGCAATATGATAACCTGAAACTGAGACCGAATAAAAATTCCTAATCCGATTTTCAATAAAGTATTCCTGAATATCGCCCATGAGTTTCAATGCGAAATCTGTGGAGAAGATACAGGTGTTCTGAGCCTGATCTTCTTTCAGAATATCAGCTTGAACTGTTCCCCTAACCCTTGAAATAGTATCTTTCTTAATTTTTTCATATACACTCTTTGGTAAAACCTGGTCTCCTGTTACTCCGAGTAACATAAGTCCCAGTCCATTACTGCCTTTAGGCAAAGCACCAATGTGTTCCGGGGGCTTAACGCCAGATTTACTTAATATCTTGTTTATTTTTTTACGGATATCTTTTTCTAATCCATGCTGTTCGATATAAATCTCGCATTGCTGATCGATTGCAGCATTTAAGAAATATCCAACCATAACCGGAGCCGGACCATTGATGGTCATCGATACTGATGTTCCTGTATCAACAAGGTTAAATCCTGAATACAATTTTTTTTCATCATCGAGGCATGCAATAGATACACCCGCATTTCCAATTTTACCATAAATATCAGGCCGGTTGGCAGGATCTGCACCATAAAGGGTCACTGAATCGAATGCTGTCGATAATCGCTTTGCCGGCTGGTTAAAAGAAAGATAGTGAAATCGTTTGTTAGTTCTTTCAGGTCCACCTTCACCTGCAAACATTCTGGTGGGGTCTTCTTTTTCACGTTTAAACGGGTATACACCTGCAGCAAATGGAAATTCTCCAGGAATATTTTCTTTCAGATTCCATTGAAGGATATCTCCCCAGGACCTGAATTTTGGTAGAGATATTTTTGGGATCTCTTGATTAGAAAGGGTTTTTGTTCTGGTTTCAACTTTAATTTCCTGCCCTCTAACCTTATAAACGAAATTTTTCTTTTGGTATGTATTTACCTTGTCCTGCCATTTTTGTAAAATATTCAGATTGGCAATATCTAACTCTTTTTCTCTCTTTTTATATTGGATTTGCAACTGAGTCAGGGTCTCTTCATTCTCATCTTCTTTCAATAGCCCCATAGTCTGCTTTAAACTGTATAACTGGTCAGCAACCTCAGCCTGATCCTTTACCCTCTGATTATATTCCCTGACAAGCTCAGAAATCTCTGAAAGATAACGAACTTTATTAGGAGGAATAATTTTAATTCTTTCAGATGAATCAGGTAGTACCATTCTTTTATTTACCAGTATACCTCCTTCTGATCGTTGCCTGATCAGGTCTGTCAGGGCCACAAAGAATTTATCCACTCCTGAGTCCCTGAAATTTGATGCTACTGTTCCATAAACCGGCATCTGCTCCGGGTTCTGATCAAAAAGTGCACGATTCCGTTGAACTTGCTTTTTTACATCTCTTAAAGCGTCATGAGCTCCTCTCTTATCGAATTTATTTATCACGACTATATCTGCAAAATCAAGCATATCGATTTTCTCTAATTGCGTTGCAGATCCATATTCAGGGGTCATAACATAAATTGACATGTCACTGAAATCAACTATCTCAGTATCCGACTGACCTATTCCGGAAGTTTCAATTATAACAAGATCAAAGCCAGCTGATTTCAGAATGCACATAATATCATGAATGGACCTGGATAATGCCAGGTTCGACTGTCGTGTAGCAACCGACCGCATAAAAATGTTTGGAGAGTAAATAGAGTTCATCCTGATCCTGTCTCCAAGAAGTGCTCCACCAGTTTTGCGTTTGGTAGGATCAACTGAGAGAATGGCCAGTGTTTTATCTGAGAACTCGCTCCGAAACCTTATTATTATTTCATCCAATAACGATGATTTGCCGGCTCCACCAGTGCCAGTTATTCCTAAAACAAAAGGCGGTTTGTTTTCACAGCCTTGATTTAATTCCTTCAATAAATGACTGACTGATCCGGACCTGTTTTCTACCAAAGTGATCAATCTTGCAAGATTTTTATGATCGTGGGGCTTCAGATCAAATGGTTTCGATTGTAATTTTCCGTCCAGTTCAAAATCAGATTTTCGTATCAGATCATTTATCATTCCCTGCAAACCCATTGCACGTCCATCATCGGGTGAATATATCTTTGTAATGCCATACTGTTCCAATTCCCTTACCTCACTGGGAAGGATCACCCCTCCTCCCCCTCCAAAAATCTTAATATGAGAAGATCCCTTTTCCTTTAACAGATCATACAAATATTTGAAGAATTCAAGATGTCCTCCCTGATATGAAGTAACAGCTATAGCCTGAACGTCCTCATGAATGGCAGTAGTAACAATCTCATCAACCGATCTGTTATGACCCATGTGCACAACTTCCACACCTGTTGACTGAATGATTCTCCTCATAATATTAATAGAGGCATCATGTCCATCAAACAGGGAAGTGGCGGTAACGATCCGGATATGATTTACTGGTTTGTAAATTTTATTCATTTTTTTTACTTCTTAACAGGGTAACAACTCCCTTACCCATTTAAAAGTACTTAATCCCTGAGAATACTCCTTGAAATAATAATCTTCTGAATCTCTGATGTTCCCTCATAAATCTGAGTAAGCTTTGCCTCCCTCATCAGTCTTTCCACGTGATATTCTTTCACATAACCATAGCCGCCATGTATCTGGACTGCTTCAGTAGTCACCCACATTGCAGCATCAGCAGCATATCTTTTTGCCATGGCACTGGCATAGCTAAAGCTTTTAGCCTGATCCTTCAACCATGCAGCCTTAAGGGTAAGTAGCCTGGAATTTTCAATTTTTACAGCCATATCTGCCAGCTTAAATGCTATAGCCTGATGGTTTGCGATTTCAGTTCCAAATGCCTTTCTTTCTTTAGAGTATTGAACTGACCTTTCAAATGCGCCTCCTGCAATGCCAACGGCCTGTGCCGCAATCCCAATTCGTCCACCATCCAGGGTTTTCATGGCAAATTTAAAACCAAAACCATCATCTCCAATACGGTTTTTCTTTGGAACCCTTACGTCGGTAAACATAACTGAATGTGTATCAGAACTTCTCAT
>JAUWMO010000176.1 GCA_030613125.1 Bacteroidota bacterium
AAATAAAGAACTTGCATTTTTGGCTGGCAAAGAATCAAACTATGAGAATTACACCAGATCAGCGCTTCTGGGAATAATAGCTGCCAAAGAAGCAGCCATTAAGGCCGGAATATTTCCGGGAAAAAAAGATCATCTCAAAACAGGTGTTGTCTCAGCCACCACTGTAGGCGGAATGGATAAGTCAGAACAACATTATTATGACTTCCTTGAATCAGATAAATACAGAGTATATGTTGATTCTCATGAATGCATTGACAGTACAGAGAAAATTGCTGATATTCTGGATGCTAAAGATTATTTAACTACCATTAGCACTGCATGTTCATCTTCCGCCAATGCAATTATTTTTGGTGCACAGTTGATTCAACATAATGTGGTTGACAGAGTAATTGCCGGAGGCACTGATGCCCTGACAAAGTTTACGCTGAATGGTTTCAAGTCTTTAATGATACTTGATAAGAAACAATGCCGGCCTTTTGATCGAAACAGGCAGGGCCTGAACCTAGGGGAAGGTGCCGGATATATTGTTCTCGAATCGGAAAAAGCATCATCAGACGGTAGAAGATTGTGCGAACTGAAAGGATTTGCGAACGCTAATGATGCATACCATCAAACCGCTTCATCACCTGAAGGAATTGGAGCCAATATTGCAATGAGAGAAGCCCTGAAAAAAAGCGGGCTCAAACCCGGAGAGATTGATTATATAAATGCCCATGGTACCGGCACCGAAAATAATGATCTTTCGGAGGGTATTGCTATTGAAAAAATATTTGGGTTATCATCACTATCAGTCTCCTCAACAAAACCCTTTACAGGACATACACTTGGCGCAGCCGGAGGAGTTGAAGCTGTTATCTCCATATTATCATTATTGCATCAGGTGGTATTTCCTAATCTGAACTTTTCAGATAAAATAGAAGATCTGAACTTCGAACCGGTTAAGGATCTGATTTCAAAGAAGAAAATAAGAAATGTTATGAGTAATTCTTTTGGATTTGGAGGTAATGGGTCAAGTCTGATTTTTTCGAAATATTGATATGGAAGTCTTTATTAAAGGAATCGGAAATATTTCACCACAGAAAACCTATGATAATTCTGTTTTTCTCGAAACAATCACCGAGCATCATAGCTCTTTTTTGAAATGTATTGAACCCGACTATAAAGAATTACTGTCTAAGTTGCAACTCCCTCGTCGACTTAGCCGGGGGTTAAAAATAGGAATAACAGCAGCTAATTTGTGCCTGAATAATGCTGATATTGAAACTCCTGATGCAATTATTACAGGAACAGGATATGGAATGCTTGCCGATACTGAGAAATTCCTTACTACAATGCTTGATAATGAAGAGCGGTTACTTGCTCCTGCTTCTTTTATTCAATCAACACATAATACTATAGGAGCTTATATAGCTCAAATACTGAAATGTAATAAGTATAATTTCACCCATGTCCATGGAAGTTTATCATTCGAAAGTGCACTACTTAATAGTATGATAAAACTGGAAGATGATCCTTCAGGATATATTCTTCTTGGAGGAATTGATGAAATGACAGAACAGCATTATCAAATAAAGGTTATAAATCATAAATTCAAAGAAGGTCCTGTCAACCATTTAAAATTACTTGACTATGAATCACCTGGAATAATCCCGGGTGAAGGTGCCAGTTTCTTCCTCCTGTCAAAATACCCGGGAAAAAACGATTATGCCAGGATTAAAGGTGTACGTACATTTTACAAACCTGAAAATTCAGTAAAAACTGAAGAAAAAGTATTATCCTTTTTATCGGATAACAAATTTTCCATGAAAATGATTGATCTTGTTATCCTTGGATTAAATGGCGATAGTAATTCAACAATTTTATATAATGTATTGCAACAGGGACTATTCAGGTCAACCAGACAGGCATATTATAAACATTTGAGTGGGGAATATCCAACCTCAACAGCATTTGGCGTATGGATGGCAGCAAATATTTTACATCGTCAAACAATTCCGGAAATAGTAAACATTAACCGTTATCCCAGACTATATAAACCTATACGGAACATTCTGCTTTATAATCATTTTGAAAATGTAAATCACTCTGCAATACTCATTTCCTCATGTAATTAAAAAGCAAAATATTATTGTTAAAGAAAAAAATTCATAATTAAGTTACATTTGTTCAATTATTTAATATTACATTTGCAATAATTTCAATTTTTTTTCTATTAATTAAACAAAAAGTAAATTATGAACATTTATGTAGGCAACCTTAGTTATGGTATCAGCGAAGATGATCTAAAGGAAGCTTTTGAAAAGTTTGGAGAAGTAAATTCTGCAAAAATTATTACTGATAAATACTCAGGAAGAAGCAAAGGTTTTGGTTTTATCGAAATGCCAAATGACAATGAGGCAAAAGAAGCTATTGAAAATTTAAATGGAACTGATCTTAAAGGGAGAAATGTAATGGTTAATCAAGCCAGAGAGAGAAAGAATAATTATTGATACAGTTCTATCAGATCAAACTTTTAAAGTTTTATTATGAAAGGTACAGTCAAATGGTATAATGATATAAAAGGTTATGGATTTATACAGACTGAAGATGAGAAAGACATCTTTGTACATCGCTCAGGGTTGGATAATACGACCATGAGTCTGGAAACCGGACAAACTGTTGAATTTGAAGTAAAACAAGGTGATAAAGGACCAGTTGCCATTGATGTTAAAAAAGTCGAATAGCTTAACCTCTTGGTTAATGGGCCTTGTAAATTATTTTAATTCTTGAAATTCTTAAAAAAAAGCACTGAAATATTTTCCTTTATCAGGAAAATATTTCAGTGCTTTTTTCATGTTTCCTGCAAAGTAAGCCCGGCCGGTAATGAACTTACAACCGGGCGTAAGTAAATAATTATTTTAAAAGACAAATAATCAGAATCCGATTATTTATCTTTTATTGGAGCAACGGGATAGGGTTTCATTATAGCTGCAACCGCCCTAGGAATATTTTCATCCCTTGTATTAGGATTATCGTCAACAGTCTTTGTACCAACACTTTCCCAAACCAGTTGTTTAGCCTTAGCGTCATAGACATCTATTACCAGGGTTCCAACAACATAATCATAATCACTGTAAGTAGTGTTTGAAGAACCCATTCCCATACTTGGGCCCCATCCATAGCTGGGTCCATAGCCATAGTATCCTCCATAACCATAACCCATGCCAGTGTTAGTAGTATGAGCAGTTGTCTGGGTCTTTTGCTCTACAACGATATAAAGAGTAACGATTAAGTCTCCATTGCTCTCGACGTATTGCAAACCCCGTTTTTTAAATTCTTCTCCGAAAGCCTTCTCAATACGTTCTTTATCAAAACGATTAAGAATTTTATCGCTTTCTTGAGCCCAGCCAAAATATTCAAAAGTTTTAAACTTTGAGAAATCTACTGATTTATCATAATCAGTTGTAACCTTGACACTCGAGCAGGCACTTACCAGAACCACAAAACTCAGTATCACCATTGTTTTAATCGCATTTTTTGCCATAATATATGTTTTTTTGTTAATAAATGAATATACACCTTCTTGGTTTCCCAATCATTCAGAATAATCTAATTGGGTAAAAAACAAAAATAAAAAAATAAAACCATCTTCGCCATATCTAGTATAAATTATTCAGGATAGTACTTTTTAACAACTGGTAAATCAACCACCACCCTTAAAGTCTGTTTGCGGCAGGCAGGAAGGTAGTGTCATGTCACGCATATTATTACGGTAAAATTCTTTCCTGTGCTCACCCCTCACCATTCACTTATCACTATTCATCTTTAATCCTTCAAGTTCCGGAACCTGTTTCTTGGATCCTTTTTTTTACGTTTATACATCCTGTTTAAAATGATGTAAACTAAACCCAGGATAAAGATAAGGACCGAAAGCCGAAGGAAAGATTGTATATCGTACATTAGTACTATAAAAATTATTGTGCCAAGGGCACTCCTTTGGAGGAATGTTGGAACTTAGAGAGCAAAGCGCCCAATAGGTGCAATTCAAAGCCACCTTCTTAGAGGGTGGATTGTTACTCTATTATTGATTTTATAAACGATCTGTGTAAATCCTGAACAATCAATTCCGAATAAACTTCTCCAAACAATAACTGGTTTACCATTTCATCTCTTTGATCAGGTCCTTTTCGCACCTGTAAAGTTATATTGGTTGTTATCCCATACTTCATTCTGAAATCAATTTAATAAATTTATTTTTTGGGATTAAATCAAAGGTAATAAAAATGAAAGCACCTAAAGATTGAAAACCCGTGAAATTACAAATTTTATATACCTTTGTGGGCATTAAAAAGATCGTTTGAGGATGATTTCTAAATGGTTATATCTTTCTATATTAAATTATGAAGCAAATCTTTGATCTAATCAGGAAGTATTATAAAGGACTTATTAAGGTGCTGATACTGTTAGCTTCCATTTTAATTATTGTTTACCTTTTTCCACGTGAGGCCAAATTTAAATATGAGTTTTATAAAGGAAAACCATGGATGCACGAGGATTTGATTGCTGAATATAACTTTCCAATATACAAAGCTGAAGCAGAGTTGTCCAGGGAAAGAGATAGCATTTTAAAGGAGTACAAGCCTTACTTCAGATATGACACAATAGTATTTTCTGATCAATTAAAAAAATTCAATACTGCCTTTGATCGGGTATGGACTGATTATCTGAAATATAATTACCGGATTGACCAGCCTTCATCAATACGGGGCAGGATGCAAGAGAGGCTTATGATTCTAAAAGAAGATTACCTGATATTTTCATCCGACCTTCTGAATTTTGTTTATACCAAAGGTATTGTTGAAGTTAATAATGTTCTTGAACAGGTAGATAATCCTAACCTGTCAATAGTTGTGGTAAAAGGGAATGTTGCCAATGATTATAGTTTTTCCGAAGTATTTACCCAGAAGAAGGCCTATGAGTATATAATTTTGCAAGTTGAGAACTATCGGCGTGAAAATAAAAAAGAGAACCGGCAAGCGGTTGACTTTTATAAAAATCTAAATCTGAATGACTTCATTCAACCTAACCTGTTTTATGATATAGAGAAATCAGATAAGGTAAAAGAAATGCTGATTAATGAAATCTCTTTATCAGCAGGTATGGTTCAGGAAGGGGAAAGGATTATTTCCAGAGGTGAAGTTGTTACTCCTGAAAAATACAGGGTACTTGAATCTTTAAAGAGAGAGTATGAAATCAGATCCGGCAGTTCAGGGAACCGGATGATGATCCTGATTGGTCAAATCATACTTATCACAACTATTCTGATAATGCTCTTTCTGTTTCTATACCATTTCAGAAAAGAGATATACCTGAATAACCTGCATACATTTTTTATTTTATTACTCCTCATTTCTTTTATATTGATCATGAGGCTAGTTATAATGACAGGTGTAATTAGTTTCTACTTAATTCCATTAGTCATCTTACCTATTATAATCAGAACATTTTTTGATTCCCGACTTGCCCTGTTTATTTATATGATATTATTAATGCTTGCAGGTTTTCTGGCACCGAATTCCTTTGAATTCATTTTTCTGAATTTTAGTGCAGGGATTGTTGCCATATTCAGTATGACGGATGTATACCATAGAGGTACGTTGTTTTTAACCTCTGTTCTGGTAACTATTACATATTCCGTTCTTTACTTTGGTTTTGGTATATTACAGGAAGGAGATTTGCATAATATAAGTTGGATGAATTTTGCATGGTTTGCCGGAAATGGTGTCTTAGTTCTTCTTTCTTATCCTCTCATTTTTATTCTGGAGAAAACCTTTGGATTTCTTTCAGAAGCCACTCTTATTGAAATAGCAGATTCAAACCAACCTCTTTTGAGGGAACTTGCAGAAAAGGCCCCCGGTACTTTCCAACATTCACTTCAGGTTGCTAACCTGTCAGAAGAAGCCTGCAGAGTGATAGGCGGGAATCCTATACTTATACGGACAGCTGCTTTATATCATGATATTGGAAAAATGGATGACCCAATCTATTTTATAGAGAATCAAACCGGTGACTTTAATCCTCATGATAATCTGAATTTTGAACGGAGTGCTAAAATTATAATAAGTCACGTAACCAGGGGTGTTGAGATCGCAAATAAAAATAAACTTCCCCACCAGCTTGTTGATTTCATACTGACCCATCATGGCACTACAAAAGTGCAGTATTTTTACCGGTCATTCATTAAAAGTTATCCTGAAGAGCTTGTGGATGATTCAAAATTCTCCTATCCCGGACCAAAACCTTTTACGAAAGAAATGGCAATTCTAATGATGGCCGATTCGGTTGAGGCTGCATCAAGGAGTCTCAAGACTGTTGATCATGACAGTATTAGCAGTCTGGTAGAACAAATCATTGATTCACAGTTCGAAGAAGGACAATTTAATGATTCACCTATTACTCTTGTTGAGATTAATCGTATAAAAGAGATTTTTAAAAAACGGCTTTCCAATATCTATCATGTGAGGATTGAATATCCGGATAAAGAGTAGAAATTGCTTATTATTTCGGAAGTGTGATTTCGAACGTTTGAGTGCTGAGAAGCGCGAAAACCTCATGAGTAGCGAAGCTACGAGTAATTTCGGAAGGTGGTTTAGGTTATACTTTATCCTTCCTGTTTTTGTTGAGCTTTAAATATTCCTTTTCTAAACTTATCATATTATCTTTCCTGCTCCATAGCACTCATCTCTCTGCCCCATGTCGGAGCGAAGCAAAGACCTTGACCCACGCGTCAGGGCTCTATGCTCAATGCTACAACGACTCACTATTCACTATTCACCATTCACCATTCACTATCCACAATCCACAGTCTACAGTCTACAGTCCCCAGTCCTCAGTCCGCAATTCCCAGTCCTCAGTCTTCAAACTTCAATAGTCAATTCCTACATCCTTCACAATCGTTATCCGTTATCTGTTAATCGTTATATATTATCCCGACGGCCCTTCGCCTTTCGCCTTTTGCCTTCCATTCACAATCCGCAGTCCACAGTCCGCAGTCCACAATCGTGATTGGTTATTCGTTACCCGTTATATGTTAGCCCTGGTCGATACGCCTTACGCCGTTCGCCCTGCGCCTTACGCCGTTTGCGCGTTCATAGTTCTCAATGCAAAATCCCCA
>JAUWMO010000115.1 GCA_030613125.1 Bacteroidota bacterium
TTCCCGGTTATTATCGATAACATGATGAATCTGGAATTATTATTCGAAGCAAGCAAGCTTAGTGGTGACAAACGTTATGAAGATATTGCCATCCAGCATGCCCGGACAACTATGAAGAATCATTACCGGGATGACTTCTCCTCATATCATGTTGTTGATTATGATACCCTTACGGGAGAAGTACTGGATAAGGCCACATGTCAGGGATTTGTTGATGAATCATCATGGGCAAGAGGCCAGGCATGGGGCTTGTATGGCTTTGTGACTTGCTATCGCTACACCGTGAATAAACAATATCTCAAATTTGCCGAGAATATTGCAGATTATATAATTAACCACCCCAACCTGCCTGAAGACAAGGTACCATACTGGGATTATAACGTGGTTGATCCCGGTTTAATACCTGAGTGGGATTATGATCCGTCAATGTTTGATGAAATTCCCAGGGATGCATCCGCGGCAGCGATCACATGTTCGGCTCTGTTTGAGCTAAGTAAATATTCTGATGTAAACAGGGAAAAATATCACGAAGTTGCTACTAAAATCCTCAACTCCCTGGCTTCCCCCAGGTATATGGCACTTGAAGGAAAGAATAAGTATTTTATCCTGAATCACAGTGTCGGTAGTATCCCCCACGGGGTAGAGATAGACGTTCCCCTGGTATATGCGGATTACTATTTCCTGGAAGCATTATTAAGACAATCAAAACCGGATTAATTCTGCGAGATACAACCGGATGAATGAAATATGGCTAATCCCTTCCACCTACGATAATTACATGTTCGATAAGAGTAGCACTATCTTTACCGTCAGTAACAGTAAGTGTAACAGTGTATGTGCCCTCAGTTGTGTAAGTGTGGGTCTCCCCGGGCCTGTACATGGAGTCCGAGCCATCGCCAAAATCCCATATGAAACCAATAGGATATCATCATATTATAATTTTCTCCATTTTTTCAAGGAATTTGGGATCAAAATCAGCCCCAATCCCAGGCTCATCAGGGAGTACCCATTTACCACTACCTTCGTATTGTATTCCGCCAATTACCGGATCCTCAACATGCATAAACGAGGAATCAATGTCAAAATGAACAATATTGTTCCTTGCTGCAACTAAATGTGTCAGTGCAGTTAATGCATATCTACTCTCAAACATACAACCTACCTGCGATTTAATTCCTGCTGCCTCTGCAACTGCAATAATCTTGAGGGCATTATGAATACCTCCTGACTTTGAGAGTTTAATATTAAAATAATCGCAGGCCCCCATGCATGCCAAACGAAAAGCATCCCTGTGATCAAAAACCGATTCATCAGCCATAACAGGTATTGGGCTGTTCTCCCTGACCCGCACCAGATCACGGTTGTTCCAGTGAGGAATTGGTTCTTCACAATGTTCTATATCAAATTGTTCCAGAGCTTTTAGGATTTTAATCGCAGTTGTTGGATCCCAGCCCTGATTGGCATCGATCCGGACAGGAATATCTTCACCAACAGCATCTCTGATAGCACGTATTCTGGCAACATCCTCTTTTATGGTAGTACCCAGTTTTACCTTTATCGCCGGATATCCTTGATTCTTATACTCAAGTGCGGCAGCAGCCATCTTCTCCGGACTTCCAATAACTACTGTCATATCGGTATAAATTTCTCTGTTATTTCCGCCTCCGAGCAATTGATAAAGAGGCATCCCTGCATTTTTAGCAAGAAGATCATATAACGCCATATCAAATGCGCTCTTAATTGTATAATTCCCCTGTAAAGCATTATCGGTTTCCTGTAATCTGTCTTCAATAGCCAGGGGATCTTTCCCTTTTAAAAGAACAGCCAGATTTTTAGCCATTTCAAACTCCGACGCCTGAGTCTCTCCAACAATAAAAACCAGGGGACTGCATTCACCTGTACCTGTAAGTCCGGAATCAGTATGAATCTTAATAACAATATTTTCAGCATTATAAATAGTCCCAAGAGATATAGTGAAAGGTTCTTTCAATGCAATGTTTAGCTTTATGATCTCCGTTTTAACTATAAGCATTTTTTTCATTTTTCAATATTTTATTGGTTGTTGTTTTTTCTTTGTAACCGGATTACCGGCAGATTGAATTAATTTGTCAATCGTCATTCATTATTCTATTATTCCTCTTCCTTTTTTATATTAAAAAATTGCCTTAAGCAGGATCCCCATAAGGTAACCGATGTAGTTTCCAATTACATAACCCCATACTCCCAGCATTAATGAGGGAAATACGAGACTTTGCCAATTTTTAGAAATTGCTATTGCTACTCCATTCATAGGGCCTCCTGATGTTATAACACCCGCCATTACCAGTTCCTCTAAATCATAATTTAGAAATTTCCCCAAAATAAAAGTAATCAGAAAATTGAAAAGAAGAATGACTGCACAAAAAAGTATCATTACCGGTGCTTCTGTGATAACCTTTAATATACTGGCAGGAAGACCTATCATTACAAAAAATAAAAAAATCAGAAAAGTGCCTAATTCCTCATTCCCCGATAAATTTCTTGCGGTTTTGGGAAACAGAATAGGAAAAAGCACAGACAAAGTAGTAAGTACAAGATACTGTTGCCCCAGTAATAGTTTTAAACCATCCGGCATTCCGGGCGCCCCAAAAAAACTACTGACTTTTGCCGAAATTGCTGCTATTAAAAATGCAATGGATAATGATTTGCCAATATCCATTAATCCTATCGGTTTCGGTTTCCAGTAATTTTCACTTGGTCCTGATGTGTCAGTGCCGGTTAAGGCTTTTGATTTTTCCGTAACAGGAAAGAACCGCCTTGCCAGTTTCATGCCGGGAATGGTGATCAATAATATGAAATAAATAAGCATAACACCGGCATCAGCCACCAAAGTTGCATTCACCAGGTCTTTAGGCGGATGAAACATTGAAACCACCGCCACAAAATTAGCAGAACCGCCAATATAGCTCGCTGTCATTGCAGGTCCTATCAATTCCAGATTATCAATTAAAGAGTGCAGTAGCGTAACAGCAATAATGCTCCCGATAACTGTACCCAAAACGCTTATATGAAAAGCACCTGCCATACGGCCAGTCTCCTTAAATATGGTTCGGATATCTGTTTTAATCAGTAGCAGGGGAATAGCAAGAGGAACAACATAATTCCAAACAACATCATAGGAAGGGGATTCCGCAGGAAGAATTCCTGTATTAGAGACAAGCATTCCTCCACAAATTGCAACAACAGCGCCGGTGATCTTCTTTACAAATTTGTATTTCTGCTCCAAGTACAGACTCAAAGCAGCCATACTAACTAAAAATGCCCAAATAACCCAATGGTCGTCAGGCGCAACTAAACTATTCATCTATTTGTATATATCCGTGAGTAAATTCCGCAAACATAAAACCATCGTACTCAATATCTGCAGTAACAATGTGGACACCGGTTGATGCGGCTTCTTCAACCTTCACATTCAAGGGAAATTCTTGTTGTTCTCCGGGCTCCAGTACATATTCTACGGATTCCTGTTCAACAACAAGGTCTCCATAGCTTCTCGTCCATATCTTCCCTGTAACACTGCGGTTTGCATGGTTTTTCAATCGAAGGGTTATTTGCACTTCCTCGCCGGGCCTTGCGTTTACGCGGGCAGGATAAAAGGCAGCCCAGTAAGGATCGTATCCGATCTCCGGGTGAGGCGGAGGAAGAAGTACAGTTATCGCATCTGTTGTTTCCAAAGCCCATTTCAGAAATTCGTTTCTGGTGTTGCTGTTTGTGGCAAAGCAGTTAGAATGTGCTGGCACACATATATACGGATTGGCCTCATAAAAAGACTGTGCTGTTTTTTTAAGACCTGATTTGAGGGTAATTCCATTGTAGCAGTGAAGAGCACAACCCACTTTTCCGTCCCGGCGGTTTCCCGTGCCATCTGCAAGAAAATAAAAGTCTAATTCATCCACTTTCGCATAAAGTCCTATCTGCTCTTCCATGTGCACAGGATGATGATAGACCTTGAAATGATAGTCTCCCCACTGGAATTCTTCCCCTTCGAGCAGAATGCGATCCGCCTTAATTCGGACTCTGTACCAGCAGGTCGTTATAAAACGTTCAGGATGTTCAAGGTGTTCTGTCAAACCCTCCCAAATCCAGATCTCTGACCCTTCCGCTTTTGCCAGTTCTGGAATACCATTAATATGATCGCCATGCCAGTGACTGGGAATAATAACGTCAATCCTTTTTATACCGAATTTTCTTTTTGCCTCCTCCAGCCGTTCAGGTGTAAAACCTTCACCACAGTCAAAAAGAAGAGCCTCTCCCCTATCTGATATTATGATCTGGGAAGTGGTTCCGCAGTCCTGAATGACGTGAGGTGATATCTGTACAAAACCACTCCAGTTCCACCGGCCCGCACTACCTCTTCCGAGGCATTTTTGGACTCTTTGAAGTCGTAGTGAGAGCGTGCTGATTTCTTCTGCAGTATTTTCGATTTGCTCACCGTGTGAAGGGAGTATTATGCCGGGATCGAGCTCCCTGATCTTTTGAAGAGAAACAAGAGAGGAATCAATGCCCGGATTCTGCAGATAGGTCCATTGCATGCTATACAAATCTCGCACACGGCCACCTGAGACCATCAGGTCTCCACAAAAACAAACTTTCTTACCATCAACCTCCACAAGGAAGGATACGCTTCCCTTTGTATGTCCCGGTGTATTGATTACCCGGATTTTGTATTGTTTCCATTCGATCACTTCACCATTGGTAAGCTCCCTGTCTACACCGGGCTTTTGAAAAGGCTCCATTCTTCCCGGCAAAGAAGGCAACTTGCTGTATTTTCCGGTGTTTCCCGGGGGGGCGAAAGGAGGATTTATGCCTGCCGGCTGCAAAGCATCCGCTTCTTGTTTACCGATTGCGATTTTCGATCCGTGTTTCTTCAGAAGCAGATCGCCAAAGCACTGGTCTCTATGACTGTGTGTATGCAAAACCCACTCGATCTTCTCCACACCGACCTCTTCCAGATAATCCAATACTTTGCCTGAACCTGTTTCGATCAGAATTCCAGCAGATCCTGATTTCAATAAGTAAACATTGCATGCATCTTTAAATTTATACAAGTTTGGACATACCAGTTCGAAGTTCTTCTCTGATTGTTTCTCAACAGTATTGCTACCCTTAAGCTTTCCCTGAAAAAACGACACATGATTATCGGGTGATATTACAATAGAGCCTTTAGATATTTTGTTTATATTATCGTCTCTTACGCCTCCGATGATAATAATAAATATAATTAATAAGATAATTAAAGTAAAAGGTGATTGTTTCATTATATCAGAATTTTCAAGGGTTGGTAATACTTACTATATATGATTATTTGTAACTACTAAGTGACTAAATAAAGAAGTGACTAAAGTGACTAAAGTTATAAGTGACTAAAGTACTGATTAGTTACGATTATCTTGTTCTCACTTTTAAAGCATTTGAAATTAAATAATATTATTATCACTTTCAAACACTATACTAAAAAATTGGTTTATTTATTAAAACCTTTTATTTTTACAAGGTTAATCAGTTAAGTTCAGACCTCCTGACTCAGGTTAAAGTTCTTTTCGTAATATTTTCGTTATCAAAAATACAATTATTCATGTGTCTGTAAATCAATTTTATAGAATACTAATCATAATTACCCTCAATCACATTCTTCTATGGCCTTCTATTCTCTTTTCTCAGATCGAAGAAGGAACTATTGTAGTGCGGCCAAAGGAAATTGATGATGTACTTATTAACCCCGGAATAGGATTTACTACCTTTCAAATGTTTAACGGTGATAACTTAACCCCTAACCAGGATGTTTTGCGTGACCCAAATCCGGATATTTACCAAATGTCTGATGGGAATTTGGAAAACATAAATTATCCCATGACTTCCATTGCGTATTTTAGAATTCTCTGGAGTTTTATCGAACCTGAAAGAGGAAATCATAATTGGGATTTTATAGATGAAATTTTAAAAATAGCTCATGAGCGTGATCAGACAGTGATGTTACGTATATCACCATATAAAGGAAGGCCCAGGGACGATGTGCCTGGTTGGTATCGTGAGATGGTGGGCCCAGAAACAGAATTTGCCCATGAAAAATGGGTTGTAGATCCTGAAGATCCCCGTTATTCAAAGTATTTCGGGAATATGATAAGGGCTTTAGGAAAGCGTTATGACGGACATGCTGATCTTGAAAGTGTTGATGTCTCTATCGTTGGATGGGCAGGTGAAGGAGGGGGTACAGAAATGTTAACTGAGGAAACAATGCAAAAGCTACTTGATCCTTATATTGAAGCTTTTACAAAAACACCTCTTACGGTTTTACTACACGGTAAAAAGGCTAATGAGTATATTACTTCAAAAGCAACTGTTGGATGGCGACAGGACTGTTTGGGTGATTTGGGATTTTGGGCAGAAGAACAGAACGGATGGACGCATATGTATGATTACTATCCCCAGACCATTATTAAATATGAAATGAAAGATGCCTGGGAAGATGCCCCGGTTACTTTCGAAGTCTGCGGAACGTTTAACAGATGGAAAGAACGGGAAAGCTACACATTGGAAGATGTTGCTTACATTTTTAACCAGGCACTCAAATGGCATATTTCTTCTTTTAATGCTAAGTCATCACCCGTGCCTGAAGAATGGAAACCATTGGTAAACGACTGGTTGAAAAAAATGGGATATCGGTTTATTTTAAGAAGATTCAGTTATCCTGAAGCTGTACGTCAAAATGGAAAACTGGCTTTTGAATCCTGGTGGGAGAATAAAGGAGTCGCTCCCTGTTATAAAGATGTTGTGCCAGCCATTCGGCTAATAAACGATAAAAACGAACAAATTCTGATAACTGACGCAAATATAAAAGAATGGTTACCCGGCGATAATATTCTCAATGATGCAGTTTTTTTACCATTAAATTTCCCAATAGGCACATATAATCTTCAAATAGGAATTGTTGACCGGTTGAACTACAACCCAAGGGTGAAGTTAGCCATTGAAGATAAAGGAAAAGACGGCTGGTATAATTTAGGGGAAATCGAAGTAATTCAATAGATACATATTCTATAATCGGAAATTATGAAAAAGAAATTAGTGATTTCAATAACCTGGACTATTACAATTGTTATTAGTTTTTTGATCGGAATTTTTGTGCAAAAAAATCAAAACAATTGGTTTGGTATTTTTAAATCTCCCAGCCATCAAAATATAAAATATGATAGTACAAGCAGGGTTTACTGGGATAAAGATTTTTCAAAGATTGAAATAAACTCTTCAATTGACAATAAAATACAAAAAGCTTATTTCTACAAAACCAGGTCAATTAATTCAAAACCCTTACTTGTAAGTCTTCACACCTGGAGTGGCGATTTTAGCCAGTATGACACATTAGCTATTCTTGCTAAAACAAAGGATTGGAATTATATACATCCTGACTTTCGCGGGCCTAACCGGACTACAGACGCATGTTGCAGCAAATTAGCTTTAAGCGATATTGACGATGCTATTGATTATGCAATAAATAATGCTAACATAGATACAGCAAATATTTTTGTTGTTGGAGCAAGTGGAGGTGGATATGCTACATTATGCATGTTTATGAAAAGCAAGCATAAAATAGAAAAGTTTTCTTCCTGGGTACCAATCTCCGATTTGTTTGCATGGTATCACCAAAGTTCATGGAGAAATAATAAATATGCCAAAAATATTTTAGTTTGCACAAATTCAAAAGATGGTAAATTGAATATATCGAATGCCAAAGAGAAATCACCGATTTATTGGAATACCCCGGTTAATAAACTTCGTGATTCCAAACTTGAAATATACGCCGGTATTTTTGACGGAATTCAGGGAAGTGTTCCAATAACTCATTCAATAAATTTTTACAATAAGATATTACGTGATTTAGGGGTCAATAATGAACAATATTATGTATCAATTAAAGAAACGCTGAAGTTAATTGAAAGCAGAACACCCATTTGTGACTGTGGGAAAATTTCAGATAGAAAAATTTATTTAAAGAAAGAATACAAAAATGTTAAACTGATTATTTTCGAAGGGAATCATGAGATATTGCCCGAATATGCATTTAACAACCTGACAGACTAAACAACATATTGCTCTAAATTTATTGGCGCCTCATTACTACAGCATGACCTTCGCCAATAATACAAGCTGGTAATAATAAATGAATTATTCTATGACAGACCGTAAAACCTAAGTCAGTCACACTCTTGCCAAAGGCCTGCCCGAATACGTCAGGCGGGCATTCCTACGGAAGTCCCTCCGCGAATTCTTTTCACCGCTGAGGCGATATAGTTCCTGACTTATAAGCTCTTTAGTTATGAATTATGATTTGCCAGTTTCCGGGCCGGAAGATCTTGAATTCCATAACAACATTAAATTGCGTAGTATGCATCTTGTTCCATGTACGGTAATTAATCTTCCCTTCAAAGGGAAAGCTCACTTCTTCATACCCTATCATAGTTGATGGACTTATCGGAAATCCACTATCACCTGAAACCATCAGATTTACAATATCGCTATTAATTGTTCCAAGTTTATAGAGCTTAAAAACTATGGTATTACCATCGCCTATACGACGAAAGAAATAACGATCAAGATTTCTTCTTTCACGTACAGAATATTCCTTTTCGGGATCTTTTTCCTTATACACACCTTTTACCCATCTTCCCTCCTGTATTGTTTCTTTCCCGTTTATAAAAAAGGTGTACTTACCTTTTCCATGCCGTAAACCATTTTTCCAGGAACCCTCATACACCTCACCCGTTGTCCATGTATAAATTCCTTGTCCATCCGGATATCCATTTTTAAACTCACCCTTATAATGATCCGTACCTATAGCCTCACCACTCCCATGGGCCAATCCTTCCATGCAGTCCCCTTTATAAGATAAAGATATTTCCGGCTTCAGGACTTTACAATCGTTTTGAGCATTGGTGTCAATGCTTAAAAAAAATGATATTAAAATCAAACTGAATATCAATTTCATGATTTCTGATTATATAATGAATGTTACCCTATCAAAGTTATGAAATCCATTGAGTTTTTTAGTTTAAAAATTCTTTAAAAAATGAATGAAGCTAATATTCCTGTTTTGTACGACGGGACATCCAAAATTAATCTAAAATAAATTAATAAAAAAGAACCCCGGAACATGTATGGGATAACATTTTCCGGGGTCTTTCCCTTAACCTAATTATTAACCTCAACCTACGCCAACCCAACTTTTTTATTTAAATAACTATTTTTCCCCATTCCATCCTGCAATTCTTGCAAGAATCCACCACATGGCAAAAGCTTTTCTGTTTGCAGTGATATGCTGGGAATTATGTGCTCCGAATATAACCTCACCACCGGGACTCTTTTTATTTTCATACCAATCAACACCTGATTTATGACTATTTTGCCAATCAAGGTAAAAATTTCCACCATAGGCCGATGAATTACCATCATCTCCAGTGTCTTCCCAATAGTTATCTTCCATGTCATATGTGTCGATACTGTAATAATCGAGGCAAAATTGTTGCTTTTCCAAACAAAAATCGATTATCAATTTTGCCAGGTTTTTTGGTTTACCCTCACCTGCATTCTTTCCGACATTGGCATGTCCTGTCATAAATATAAAAGTGA
>JAUWMO010000365.1 GCA_030613125.1 Bacteroidota bacterium
TATCAAATGAAGGTGTATAAGATTTTGTTTTTAATGATAGTTTGCATTTCATTAATTCCTGCATTTTCTCAGGAATTTCCTGATCCACCAAGCCCACCTCGTCTGGTCAATGATTTTACCGGTTTTTTGAAGCCAGATGAAGCTAACTTTCTGGAAAGGAAGTTAGTAGAATTTAACAGGGAAACATCAACTCAGATTGCTATTGTAATTATTCCAACCCTACAGGGTTACGACAAGGCAGATTATTCTTTTCGCCTGGCTGAAAAATGGGGTATTGGTCAAAAAGGGAAAGATAACGGAATACTGATATTGGTTAAACCTAAAACCGGGAGTAAAAGAGGAGAAATTTTTATAGCACCCGGTTATGGGCTTGAAGGAGCTGTACCTGATGCCATTGCAAAAAGAATTATTGAAGTAGAGTTGAAACCTAACTTTAAACAGGGTAGAAATTTCGAAGGCCTTAACGAGGCCACAAGTACGTTAATTTCACTTACCCGGGGTGAATTTACCGCTGAAGAATATGCTCGGGCTCATAAAAAGAAAGCCGGACCGCAATCCGGTGCGTTATTTATTTTTCTGCTTATACTTTTTTTTGGCATCTTCGGACGTATCATGCGTACGAGGCAGTATTCTATGGGACGTAATATACCTTTCTGGACCGCCATTTTCCTTGCGAGCGCTGCCAGCAGGTCACATCGCGGACACTTCAATAGTTTTTCTTCAGGTTCAGGTGGTTTTGGCGGAGGCGGTTTTGGAGGTTTTGGCGGAGGCAGTTTTGGTGGTGGGGGCGCCGGAGGATCATGGTAGATATTCGGGTTTCAATATACATAATAAACTAACCCTCTTCTTTTGGGACAATTTCATCATCAACAAGAATTCTCCCGCAATACTCACATACAATTATCTTTTTCCTGGATTTAATATCAAGTTGTCTTTGAGGCGGAATCTTATTAAAACATCCTCCACAGGCATCACGTTCAATCGGTACAACCGCCAATCCATTTCGCGCATTAGTTCTAATCCTTTGATACGCTGTTAACAATCTTGGTTCAATAAGCTTTTGAATTCTATCTGACTTCTTAATCATCTCTTCCTCTTCTTTCTGAGTATCAGCAATAATTTCATCTAATTCGCCTTTTTTGTCTTCCAGATCTTGTTTTCTTTCCTCTAATACAGATTTTGATTCCTCAATTATTTTATTCTTCTCATCTGCTTTTCCTGTAAATTCTTTAATCCTTTTCTCACATAACTCTATTTCTAAAGTTTGAAATTCAATTTCCTTTGACAAGGAATCAAACTCCCTGTTATTCCTCACATTTTTCTGCTGCTCCTCATATTTCTTAATTAGGTTTTCAGCATCCACAATTTCATTTTTTTTCTTAGAAACTGCATCATTATAGCCTTTTACTTCCTCTTCAAGGTTAGCTACCCTGGTTTCCAGTCCTGCAATCTCATCTTCCAGATCCTGTACCTCAAGAGGTAACTCACCTCGAAGGATTCTTATCTTATCAGTCGCCGAATCGACAAGCTGAAGTTCATATAAAGCCCTAAGTATCTCCTCTACAGTTATCTCGCTCAGGTCATGAGCTTTCTTTTCTTTTACCATTTCTTAATAAAAATTTACGGGATTAGTATTTACCTCAGAAATTTGAAGTGCAAAGTTAGGGAATTTTTCCTTAAGTAGATCACTAAAAATTTCTTTTACATGATGCTCGCTCTCATAGTGTCCAATATCAGCTATTAACAATTTACCTTCAGCTTCAAAAAACTCATGGTATTTAAAATCTCCCGAGATAAAAATATCGGCTTTATGATGAACCGCATCATGTAACAGGAAAGACCCGGCACCTCCACAAACAGCAACTTTCCGTATTGGTCTGTTAATCCAATGGGTATGTCTGATTATTTTCACATCTAATCGTTTTTTTATGTAATCTAGCAACAACTTCTCATCCCAATCCTTTTTCAACTCCCCGGTCATACCCATGCCAACTTGTTTATATTCATTCTCTAAAGGATAGATATCGTAGGCAACCTCTTCATATGGATGAGATTTGATAAGGGCTTCTATCACTTTGTTCTTCAAATATTTCGGAAAAATTGTTTCTGTTCTGATTTCATTTTCAAAATGCAATTTCCCTCTTTCTCCCAGGAATGGATTTGTATCTTCACCTCCCCGGAAACTACCAATACCTTCCGTATTAAAACTACATTGGTCATAATTTCCAATAGTTCCGGCGCCTGCTTCAAATATCTCCTGCCGAACCACATCCAAATACTTTTCTGGCACAAAAGTAACCAGTTTGCAAAGCTGGTCCTTTATTGGTCTGAGGATACCCATATTCTGCAATTCCAGCTTCTCACAAATACGGGAATTCACTCCCTGGAGAGCTGAATCCATATTTGTGTGTGAGGCATAAATAGCAATATCTTCCTTAATACTCCTAACTACAGTCTTTTCTATAACAGTAGAACCCGTTAATTTTTTCAGTCCCTGAAAAATCAATGGATGATGAGAGATGATCAGACCGGCATTCTTTTCTTTTGCCTCGTTCAATACTTCAGGAGTTACATCAAGAGTAAGCAGGGCAGAATTAACCTCATTCTCAGGATTTCCAATCAGTAATCCTGAATTATCATAAGGTTCCTGAAAAGAAAGCGGTGCAATGCTCTCCAGGTGTGCAATTATCTCCTTGATCTTCATGTGTGATTTAAAATTCGGAGAAGGTTTATAAACAATCCCTAACTTCAATTAGCAAATCCTTTATCTCTTTCAGAGATTTTATAACTTTGAAGTTCTCGTCTGTTTCTTCCTTATTTTCTCTCAACTTTTTCTGTGCACCTTTAAGGGTCATACCCCTTTCTTTAACTAAATGAAAAATCAGGTGGAAATTATCAATATCAGATTTTGTGAACAACCTGTTTCCTTTTTTATTTTTCTTGGGTCGGATTATATCAAACTCCTTTTCCCAATAGCGGATCAATGAAGTTTTGACGCCGAACATGTCAGCTACTTCACCAATTGCATAAAAAAGTTTTTCAACTCTATATTTTTTA
>JAUWMO010000359.1 GCA_030613125.1 Bacteroidota bacterium
ATCTTCAGCGGTAACCATAATTTGTTGTATCGGAATTTCAAAATTATTCGTTGATTAATAATAAGTTATGTCATTCTTATAAATATTATTGTATTGAAGGCTAAGGCTAAGGCTAAGGTTTTTAACTGCACATATTAACCTTTTAGCCTTCATTTAGACATATTTTTTTGCATTCATACATATGATATCCTAAAAAGGGGTATGGCATTTCAATATTTTATCTTCATTTTCTTTTACCATATCCCTTATCTTTCCTGTATACCATAATAAATAGCCCCCCCAATACAAAAGGAATATCTCCAATAATGTTATTTTGCCTGTTATATATTCCATTTCTATTTCTTGGGTGATGTTTCAATGCTTTTTATCATAGGGTCTAAATCAGCTATTACACCACGGTAGCCATTAGTAAGTTCATCTTTGTCCTTATCTGTAATAAAGCCTAAAGCCTGTGATGCCATGCTTTGATTAATAAGTTCATAACAACTCCCCCTGGATATTTTGTAAAACCTGGTTTTATCCAATCTCTCATATCTACCGAATCCCTCTGATATGTTATTCGTTACAGAATTGGCTGCCCTGCGCATGTCGGATACTAACCCGTATTTTTCTTCTGTAGGATATGTTTTGGTAACTTCATAAATCTTTAAAAGTAATGCAAATGCTTTTTGCCATACAGGCATCTCTGAAAAATCTTTGTATGCCATCTTTTATTATTTATGCCCTAAACTTCTAAAACCTCTTGCCTCCCTTAGCCTAAGCCTTAGCCTTAGCCTTTGAAGCATTGAATTTCAAAATTAGAATATTATTTATATTTGTTGAATTTTTAATCAATTTGTGAAACTATGTCCTTTATTTATAATTCAGCATTATCTGAATTGGTCTAAATCACTATTTTCCGACGGCATTATTCGAGTATATTTTGGATACTGTTCAATAATTGATATTGTTTGATACGCCTTAAAACGTAAATTTAGTGATGCTTTTCCATTTTTTGGTGAAAATATACACCAGGAATCCCATTTATTGTAAAGGAATACTCAAACCGTTCAGTCCAAACCGAATCCTCTAAACCATCCCTGTCAGAGTCGGTATTTAATGGATCGGTATGATATTTGAAAATTTCCAAATAATCATCAAGCCCAGCTCCATCGCTATCTGTGGTTTTTGGATTTGTTCCATAAAAAATTTCTTTTTTATCATTCAATCCATTTCAGGATAAATCCATACAGTATAAAGAATAGTAAAGGAAAATGAATAATCAGAAACCCGGTTATACCGCCTGGTAATTTAAACAAATTTCATTCTTTCCAATAGGCAGAATCGATTTGTCTCGCTCAGAGGTTGAACGTATAGGTATATTTCAACATCACTGTGCGGTTGCTGGTTAAAGGGAGAACAGGATACTCCCCGTACCGGTTGGTATTAAGCCCTTCGTTGTATACAAGATAAAGGTCGTTGCCTTCACGTGGGTTGTAACGAAGCCGGATATTTGTGATAACTGCATCGACAGCACTGTTATACTGGATAAATGCGGTGGCTGAAAACCTGGTGTTCAGCATATACAAAACACGTAATCCTCCTATGTGGGCGGTAAAATGCTGATCACGGTCAGGAAAGGTAACCCGGTTAAACTGGTAGGAACCGCCAAGTTCAAGGGAGGGTGAGGCGTTCCATCGTGGAGTTAAACCAAGCGTTAAACGCCAGCCATCATAGAACGAACCGGCATCAAGGTCGACTTTTGTGTAAATAAGTTTGCCAGAGGGAGTGCTGAATTCCCCTTTCAGCCCATAGTATGTGTACTCACCTTCAGGCACTTCAGCCTCATCCGATAATGAAAAGGATTCAGGAACATTTTCATAGAATAACCCGGTAGTAATTCTGCCCTTGTGCCCTGATCTGGTTTCAAATTCATACCCCGGACCGAGATAAGCTGATTCAGTTGCTCCATCGGTGTTACCTAATACCAGGAGTTGATCTAAAAAAACCTGGTGGCGAAAAAATGTTGAACTCTCTTCCGGAAACCAGCCATTACAATGCCAAACCACTCACTGCTTTGATCCTGCGAGTCCCGTTGCTTGGAGTTTGCCTGTATTTTGGATGACTCCCGATCATAGAGCCGTCCGGCAACATAGAGAAAATCATCATCGTAAGCAACCAGAATTTCTGTTTGCTCTGAAGGTTCGTTGCCGAAATCAGGTGCATGCTCAATTACAGGAAGGGGTTCAATGCCCTCCCAGGCTGGTTCATCGCTCAAACCGTCAAGTGTTACAGAACCGTTTATACGAGACAAGAGATACTGTTCCCGGTCTTGCCCAAATGATATTTCGCTGATAAGGAAAAGACCCAGACAAGCAAGAATCATCTGTTTTTACTTGAATACAAACATTACAATGTACATAGCTCAGACTAAAAACTCATTTGGCACATCCAGGACCCGAATAACATCCTGGATTTTATTGGAAACGTCAAAACCCATAGTACAACTTACCGCACAGGTGCTACATCCCCTGCAGGTGATATTCTCTCTTTGTTTTTGCTGCAATGTGGTTTTGGCATTGATAGGATGTTTTCTTTCCTTATCCCAATAAGCTCCTGCCAAAACTTTTATTCCTACAACGCCTAAACCTGCTTTGGCGGCATAAGCAATAGCCTTTCTAACTTCTTCCCTGTGGGGTTGCCGGAAATTGTAAGTGGTTAGGATCACATCGTAAATCTTTTCTTCCTCCGTGTATTCAAGATCATAGGCAACAGAAAAATCCTCTTCCATTTGTTGAAAATTAGTATACCCGGGTATTGCCGAGGTGATAAAGTCATTCCGCAGAGCCCATTTGAGAACCGACGTATGCAAGATACTTCCTTTATAATATTCCTGTTTGCCTTCGGGAACATACTCGCGGTACCAGTAATGACTGCACTGGGTTTTCATGGCCATAAGTCCGATTCCATTTGAATCAGCGTTTTTTAAGGCATTTATTAAGTTTTCATCGTTAGCCATGGAATAATTAAAGGCAGTAAGAATAATATTATTTCTTCGTCTGTCATTTTTTTGAGCCAGCAAATAACAATGAAAAGAATAAACACTGAAAAATAATGATTAAGTGAAATATGGTCTTAATATTATGCCATATTATTATTTATCTCTCATTTTTTTCTATTCATTTGAGGTAAAAAGGAGGAAATTGCTTCACTAATGCAAAAAAAG
>JAUWMO010000030.1 GCA_030613125.1 Bacteroidota bacterium
CGCTCGTGAAGGATTCGCTCACAAGTTCGCTCACCGTTCGACTTTTAAAATCATAGACTCACTGATTTAAATGCTTGAAAAACATTGAGTTAATAAACTAAATAGAGGTTAATAAACCTCAAATCCCTACATTGGGAAATTGGGATTATCTTCTTATGAAAATAAAATCTCCCCCTTCGTCACCGGTATTCCTTATTTCTCCGAATTGTGGAACATTTATGCTATTGTTCAATACTGCCGGTTTAAAGCTGTAAAATAGTTGTTCCGAAGGCATGTATTTATCTTTGTTATCTATCAATCTCCTGGTCAAATATTGAAGAAAAACACTTTTATCCGGAACTTCTTTCAGGGTGCCACTGGTCATTGCTTTACGGCTGGGCAGTTCATAAAGTTTTTGAATGGCCATAGATGGAGTTCCAAATGCAGCCCTTGTTTTAAATATCCCTCCGCTGAAACATGCATCGGCTATCAGAAGGGTGTGATTTGATTTGATACTGCTTATATATCCACTCAGAGAGGTGTTTCGGAACCATTTTGCAGTATTCTCATGCCTGGCATCAGATGGAAGCCAATATCCTTTCTGTGTGTCCTTATTCCAGTGTCCGTGTCCGGCATAAAAGATCAGCAGATTGTCTTTTGAAGTAACAATTCTTTCCAATTGATCAAGTGCAGTAATGATCTCCTCCCGTGTCGGATTTTTAAGGAAAATGATGTTCTTCTCCTCGAACGTATAACTTCCCGTAAGGATGTCAAAAAGTTTTTGTGCATCTTTAACCGGTTCATCAAGATCAATAATTAACGGATCCTGGTATTCATTAATTCCAATGATCAATCCATAATACTTTCCTTCTATCAGAATTTTTTTACCATCTGTGATTATTGATGGAAGATTATTTGTAGTTGATTCTGTCCGGTCAAAGGGTTTTTGACTCTCCGCGTTATAGGTAAATAGCTGATTTAATGATGCTTCCTGTAAGCCAGATAGTTTATACATATTTACAGATGAGCCTCCTGATTCTGCCCTGTAGGCAACAGCCATCCATTTTCCGTTTTCTGACAATGTAAGATTGGTAACATCCCCTTCAATGACCTGTCTCTGTTCTTCACCACCTGTTTCAGTATTCCAGATGGTAATCTTATTCTCACGAAGTGTGGAGTTATCGGTTAAACAGAAATCCCCATTGTCTGAAATGGTTAAGAATTCAATCTTCCTGGCATTGCCTTTAATGGTTTTTACCAGTACACCGGTTTCCCAATTATACAAAGCAATGTTATATTTAAAGATCATCTGCTGGCCTCCCTTGGCAAGTTTAACCTCTTCATACCCTACACCAATGATTTTTTTATCTGTACTTGCTGAAGCAGAAGTAATGGTAATTCCTGATTCAGGTATCGTATTTGGACTTAACTCTGATTTTCTGATCAAAATGAGTTTAAACGGATCCCAGAAAACCATTTTGTTATCATATCCGATTGATACTAATTGATTTCCTCTCTGGTTAAAAGCAGTAAAGAACACCCCTTTTTTATGTGCTCCCTTTAATACTCCTTTTAAAGAACCCTCGGGGAAATTAAACAGATAAATTTCTTTTTTACTCCCGCAAACAGAAAGTGAATTTTCTTCGGCATTCAATGCCATGTGAAAAATCTTACCACTATAGCCCGTTATGGTTTTATGTTGTTTTCCGGAATACAGATCCCATAGAATGATTTTTTTATCCTCTGACCCCGATACCAGGAATTGATTTTTAGAATCAAACAACAATGAGGTAATAGAATTATTTGAATTATGGCTTAATTCGTGCAATTGGCGTTTGGCCGTTAAATCCCAAAGAACAATTTTCCCTCCTTTATTCAAACCAATAGCTACGAAACGGCCATTTTTGCTGACTTCCATAACACCTACTTCACTGGTCTTAACCGGTATTTTCTGGTCCATATAGACCAATACCTGCGAAAAAGAGAATTGAGTACTGAACAAAAATATTGGAATCAATAAGAGGCGTTTCATTTTTTTTGTAAAAATTTAACTAATTGAATTAAAACTTGAAAGTTATACCTGTTAAAAGCATCAGGGTAATTCCTTCAGCATTTTCAGCTAAACTATAACCGGCATTTAATGAAGTATCCCATGCTGCCAGGGCTGAAAAAAACACTTTTATTCCCAAACCGCCCTGAATAACAGAATAATCAGTGAATTTCGAATCTTCAGGAATATCAATTGAATATTGGTAAAAGGAAGCCCTGATATAAGGAATTGCTTTCTTATTTACAACAAAATTAAAATTTGAAAAACCCTGAAAGCTAAAATCTACATTTGTTTCACCTTCAGATGTAGAAAGATTTAAACCCGGCGCAATTCCAATTAGAAATCTTCGCGAAAGGTAGCTTCCAAATGAAACAAAAATATTACCATATGTTGTGCTACTACTTGTCCCAACAGTAGTAAAAACCATGCCATTGAAACTTAATTCAATATCACCGGCAGATATTCCTTCTTCTTGTTCCTGTCCGAAGGTGAAGCAGGCAAATAAAGCAAAAACCAAAATAAATAAAGCCTTTTTCATAATATTAAATAGTTAAATCAATAAAAATTAAACTCATAAGTTATTATAATTTAGGGATAAAACCTAAGTACTTTGTATATTTTCCAACATTATCCATCAGTTGGCGGAAGCTCTGGCTGCACAAAAACTCACTTACATCCCCCGCCATGAAAACAGATCAGTTTAGAGCGCCCGGAAGGATTATGCTGGAAGTAAGCAGGTTCTCGTGGTCAGCTCCCTTGCAGGAAATATAGCTGCGGCAGTATAAGATCAGGGTAGGATTGATTCATCAGATCCCGAATAAGACTCCGTCTTTTCGGGATCCCTGCCTGAACTGCCGAACGGCAGGCAGGAATTCGATTTACAAATTTCAAGGTACTTCGTACATGAAATTTGAATCTCATTGATTTAAGGTTAACTTTAACCTGCATTAATACTTTCTAAACAATGCAAAAAATTGTATTTCAAAATTCTGATGGCAAACCTAAACCAGGGTTAGCTAAAACATACTCTTCTATTATTTCGACCAGTATATCAGAGTTTAAATGCTCTGTCCACGATAAACATGTTGAATTTGAATTAATATTTGAATCTCCAAACACTTATTTAATTCAAGTAGTTGCATGTTGCCCGGAATTCAAGTCTATAATCGAAAAGAAGATTGGTCTGATGCTAAGCTAATTAATTATAAACGCATTATGTTACTAGTGAATACCCTTAAACCTTGCTACAAAAAAACTGAATTCCTATTAGAGAAACATCATCAAAAAGGTCGGTATTTTCATCTACAATGTTCTGACTTTTGATAATATTCTGAATATTATCACTGATAGCTTTCTTATTTCTAATATTCAATTCTATCACCTTCGTGCCAATCTCTTTACCATTCTTATCATGAAGTTCTGATAGACCATCGGTATAACAAATAATTTTAGATTCTTCTTTCAACTTATATGAACCTATGTTGATGGCAGGTATTTCATCCAACATTCCAATGCCAACGCAGCTGCTTTCAAATTTTGTGATCCTTCGTGATCTGGTTTCATAAAATACAGGAGGATTATGAGCAGCATTAATATATTCTAAAATTTTTGTTTTACTATTGTATTTTGCAATAAACAGGGTAATGAATTTTTCCCCGTGTACATATTTAATTACGCTTTTATTTAATTTTCTTACCAGATCCTCCAGTAAAATTTCATGTGTGAACAAGGCCCTCAGCGTAGCCTGAAAATTTGCCATCATCAAAGCTGCTGACATCCCTTTCCCTGAAACATCGGCAATACAAAAACCTAATTCATTCTTACTCAGCTGAATACAATCATAATAATCGCCTCCAACCTCATAATGTGGTTGATAAAACCCTGTGACAAAGAAATGCTTATTTTGTGGTAACGTTCTGTTATCCGGGATAAGTAATGATTGCAATTTTGACGCAAGTTCCAGCTCTTTCCGCAATGACTCTTGCCTTAGATTTTCCTCAATTAGTCGTATATTCTCAATGGCAACAATAACAATATTTGATAATGTCTGAATAAAATTAAGGTGTTTGATCACCGGGCTAACACCTTCTCCTTCTTCATCAATGTCACCAATAAGAACAAAGGCGAGAGGAGCGTTATTATTATAGACAGGAAGGATAATATCAAAGGCTTTCAGGTATTCATCTTCAGAGGCAGAAATAAAGGTTATTTCAGTGTGTGGGAGAAGGACTTCTTCAACAGATAGGCGATCACAACTTCCTGGAGGACATCCTGACTCGAGAATACACTCCCAATTATCTCTATACATAAACATTACAATTTTACCTATATTCAGGTCCTGTCGAAGAACCTTTTCCGCTTTTTGGAGGAGTTGTTCCGCAGGTAAATTATCATTTATTGCCTGCGTAATATTCAGCAGGGTAGTAAGTTTAAATTTTGAAAGTTTTAAACGCTTAATAGATGCCTGGTCATTCATAAAAAATCTGAAATGAATTATTTTACTCCTTCACTCTTTCTGAATAGGAACGGTCACGTGTATCTACCTTTATTTTGTCTCCCGTATTTATAAATAAGGGCACATTCACTTTGGTCCCGGTTTCTAATTCTGCCGATTTCATGGCTGTTGACGATGTTGTATCTCCCTTAATTCCAGGTTCAGTATAAACAATTTCAAGAATAACAAATGGTGGCAGATCACAGGTAAGGGGGGTTTCGGTTTCAGCATGAAACACAATCTCAACATTCTGCCCTTCTTTCATAAGATCTGTAGAAGGAATTAATTCTTCACTAAGGGAGATCTGCTCAAATGTCTCGTTATGCATGAAGTTATACCCCATATCATCCTGATAAAGAAACTGATAAGGCCTTCGTTCAATTCGGGCAAGAGTTACTTTATGTCCTGCAGAAAAGGTGTTGTCTATAACCTTTCCGGTAGTGAGGCTTTTAAGTTTGGTCCTGACAAAAGCAGGACCTTTACCCGGCTTCACATGTTGAAACTGAACTATTGTAAAAAGACCATTATTGAATTCAATACATAAGCCGTTCCTGAAATCCGCAGTAGTTGCCATATTTGGTGTTTAAGGATAATGCTGACAAGGTATTACAAAAATAGTCGAAACTAATAAATTTCACATCCTTTGTTTCATAAATCCGGCAAAAAATATGAATTATTTTTTGGGCGTTAAGCTTGAAAACTCATATTTTAATCCTTTAAAACTAACAAGAGCACTTGTTACAGATCCTACTGGTAAATCGAACCAAATCTTTACAGGTACAAAATTCTTATCGTCTGAAAACCAAATTAACATATCGTCTTCAGTTTTAAAGGCCCTTCCAACTTCAGTAACAGGGCTGAATTTCAGACATTTTATTTTTCCAAGTTTCGTTTTTATAGTTTCTTTTCCCAAGAAGCGAATCCTGAGGTCAAAAATTTCATCAGTGAAATATGTCCTTATCAGGATCATCTCGCCTTTGTTCATTGGCCGGGAGACATAATTTTTCCTGAAATGAAAAAAACCGGAAAGAATATCATATATCTCCTTTGGAACAATCTGAGTGCCTGATTTCTGACTGTGAACAATGGTGGAATCCGGTCTGGAATGGAAATCATATATTACCTCATTATATTCCCTGTATCTACCTTCTCTTACATTCCTCACTGCTTTTACCGGAAATCCGGTCGCAGGGTCCATATAACACTCATAAATATCAAGAATTTTGTAAAGAACATTTGCGAGTCCAACAGTTTTTGCAACGGCCTTAATATAATATTGCCCTGAAAGTGTGTCTTCATCATATGAAAGTGTCCCAACTCCTGAATTCAGAAAGCCATAAGAAATCTGAAAATCTATAACTTCTCCAATGTATTCAGGAACTTCAAAATTGTCATTTTGCGAAAAACCATATTGGGTGCTAAGCAAGACCAGGAGGAGGAATATTTTGCCTTTTTTTCTATTCACAAGATTTTTTTATAATGACAACAACAGTAAATATGCCAAATATTAAAAAAAATAAAAAAAATTATTGTTTTGGTGCTTCATACCTCACAAGATCACCTCTAAGATTCCCAACAGACAGATTGAATTGTATCCTGACAGGAATCAACAATTCATCGTCGGTAATCCACACAGACATATCATTCTCAGTCGCAAAGTATCTTCCGACCGCAGTAACTGGATTGAATTTCAGACATTTCATCTTTCCAAACCGGGTTTTAATGGTTTCCTTTCCTGTATACCTGATCCTTAAATCAAATTCCTCATCAGCAAAGTAAGTTTTGATAACTACCTCCTGACCTATTATCATATCCTGTTTCAGAAAATTTTTCCTGAAATGGTAAAACCCTGTAACGATATCATAAATATTTTTTCGTGTCACCATTATACCAGTAATATCACTGTTGACAATGCAAGAATCAGACCTGGTATGGCGATCGAAATTAACCTGGTTGTAGGAATGATGATTTCTCTCACTAATATGCCTGGTTGACTTATTTGGCAAACCAGTATTGGGTTCCATGCAACATTCAAAAATATAGTGAACCCTGTGAATGATACGGGCAATTCCTGAACTTTTTGCCTCACCTTTTATAAACGATCCGCATTCAAGTGAGTCACGCATAAAAGAAATAGTACCCTTTCCAACATTTATAAAGCCAATACGGACAACATAGTACATCTTTTCCCCATCATAGTCGGGTACTTCAAAGTCCTTTTCCTGTGACGAGCTGTCAGGTAAAAAACAGGTTACAAAAAAAATCAAAAAACTTATCCTTGCTTTCACCATATTTTCAATCTGCATAACAAACTTAGTTTGACACTAGGATGAACCCAAAACCTTGTTCCTGGGAATTGTTGCGACGAAATCTTTAAGATAGTAAGGTTCGAAATATGCTAAATTTTCAAATTTTTTTTCTATGAATGACTTGTAGGCAAGTTGACCCTGAAACCTGGCTGAATTGTGAAACTCGTCAATGAAAACAGCATTTTTATGGTTTATTGCCTCAATGCATTTTGGTGCCCCTGTTCCAAAAAAATAAATCTGGCCCTTTTCCAGATATTCTCTAAAAGAATCTTCGGTGATGATTTTTGCTGATACTCCCTCTACAATTTTAAGCCGGGTATCAAAAAGAGAGGTGTAAACTTCCATCCTCCTGGCATCTATCATTGGGCAAACTAATATATGTTTATTGCTTTCGATATTTTGTATATGTAATGATCGAATAAATCCCCAAGCCATCGCTTCTAATGTACTAACCGCAATTAGAGGTATTTTTAGACCATAGGCAAGTCCCTTTGCAGTTGACACTCCAATTCTCAAGCCCGTGTATGATCCGGGGCCCATGCTTACGGAAATGGCATCGAGATTAACGGGATCCAATCCTGTTTCAGCAAACAGGTCTTCAATAAAAACAGTTAATAATGATGCGTGCGATTTATCTACATGGCTTTCGCGATAAGCCACGATCTTATCATCTTTTGAAATGGCTGCAGAGCAGGTTATGGTGGCAGTTTCAATATGTAATAAATTAACCATGCTCTTTTTACCGGATTATTGAAAAAGACTCTATTTCTTTTTCTTTGACACCTTAAACAGTTCTTCTTTTGATACAATTTCTATCAATGTACTATCGTTCAATTTTTTAGAAATAGCACTGTATGGAGCGATAATAACTTTTTCTTCTTCGATAATACCTGAAACGATCTCAATGAAATTATTATCCTGTATTCCGGTTTCTACTTCTTTCATCAGAGAAATTGTTTCATCCTCATTCACAACAAATACTACCTCTTTTACTTTTTCATCTGATCTCAGAACAGATTCATCTTCCGATTCTGTTGGAATAGTATCAGTACGGGTTGTAACTGCCTGAATTGGAATTGAAAGAATGTTATATTTGGTTTCTGTTTGAATGTCAACAGTTGCAGACATTCCCGGCCGGAATGGTATTGTGTTTTCAGCCGAGATCAGGTCCAAATAAAACTCTTTTAACAAAAATATCTTAACATTAAAGCTGGTAACCTGATCTACAGAAACGCCAGTGGTGGTAGCAGAATTTGCAATTTCTGTAACCACTCCTTTAAACTCATGGTCCAGATATGCATCTACCTCAACATTTGCAGTATCATTCAGCATTACTCTTACGATATCATTTTCATTAACCTCTACAACTACTTCCATCATATTCAGGTCGGCAATTCTCATCATTTCCGTACCTGTCATCATAGCCGTACCAACAACACGTTCTCCTTTCTCAACATTGAGTCCGTATATCGTTCCAGCTATTGGTGCATATAAAGTTGTTTTAAAAAGGTTTTCTTTGGCTTCGTTTAATGATGCCTCAGCACTTTTTACAGTAGCTATGGCCGCTGAAACATCAGCTTTTGCCATTTTATAAGATGCTTCAGCCTGTTCAAATTCTGATTCTGAAATGGTTTTTTGTTCCCATAATTGATAATTTCGGTCAAAAGACAGTTTTGCCTGATCATAACCGGCATTTACTTGTTCAAGCCTGGCTTTTACCGAATTCAGAGAAGCTTGAGCCCTGTCCATGGCAGAGATGTAAATATCTGGTTTTATCTTGGCAAGCAGTTTACCTGCTTTGACATATTCGCCTTCCTTTACATATAATTCAACAATTTCGCCCGAAACATCCGGTGAAATTTTAACTTCAGTTACGGGGTGAATTTTCCCATTTGCATTTATTGTTTCAATAATGGATCGTAATTTCCCCTGTTCAACGGCTACTTTATAGGTTTCGGCTTTGCCAAACCAGCCTAATCTTTTTCCGGCAAAAGCAAGGACTATGAGAAGAACTGTAATAATGCCAATAATTTTAAGAATTTTGTTTGTTTTCATTTTTTTATACTTAATAATACCGTATTAAAATATAATTGGATTTCCTCTGTAAAACTCCAATACATTAATATAGAAAATATATTCATATTTTGCCTGTAAGAGTTCCGATTGGGCCTGTGTCAGTTGATTTTTTGCAGTGTTGTAGTCCACCGAATTTACCAGCCCCACATTATATTTCTGCTCAGTATAACGGAATGCCTCTAACATTGAGGTAACTGCCTTTTCACTCGCCCTGAATTTTTTCATTGCTGCAAAAGCATCAGCATAAGCTTGTTGAATTTCTTTATATAATTCATTCTTTGTGTTCCTTAGTTCATACTGATAATTCTGAATATTCAGTTTTGCATTGCTTATATTAGTGTTAACCATCCAACCATTAAAAACAGGAACAGAGAGTCCGAAAGAAACAACAATATTCCTGTTATCACTAAGCTGCTCCTTGAAAGGATAAAATTCCTCAATAATTTCCCCGGTTCCAGGATCAAAAGATATTTTTTTCCGCGCATCTGAATAAAGAGTGCCATATGTACCATTAAGAGATATCCGGGGAGAACGTGCTCCTTTTGCAATTTTCAGTCCCTGTTCAGAACTTTTTAATCTGAATTCAGCTCCTTGAATTTCCGGACGTATACCAACAGCATCATTAAAAACAATTCCAACAGGTGGTATAACATAATTCTCATCAAGAAGTCTATTCAGGTCAGGTATTTCAATGTCAAAATCACCAACTGAATCAAAATCAAGGATTTGTGTAAGAGTCAGGTATGAAATATCCAATTGGTTTTGTGTTCCTACAACCTGCATTTCTTCCATTGCTGCCTGTGCAGTGATTTCCATCAAATTACCCTCAGGGAGGCTTCCTGCATCAACCAATTTCCCGGTCCTTTCAATCTGCAATTGAGAGATTATAAGTTGGTTATTCGCAACCTCAAGTAATTCCCTGTTTAATAATATTTGGAGATATGACAGGGCAATGTTGACTGAAATGTCATCTTTTAATTTTTGAACATCTTCCACACTGGCCAACAGATTGTATCTGTTTTGTTTAATGGTATTTAATTTCTGTAATCCGTTAAACAGTGTAACATTTGAATTGATACTATAATTTTGCGAGTTCTGGTCCTGATTTGTATACCTGTATGTGGATTCGTCCAAAGCCCTGCCTCTCGTGTAGGCATGTGACATGCCAGCATTCAGATTAGGTGCCATATCTATTTGCGATTGTTTTAACGTGTTTTCATTAAATGTAGAATTTAGCACCTGTTGTTTAATTCTTATGTTATTATCGTGGGCATAACTAACACATTCTTCAAGAGACCATACATTCTTTTCCTGTCCCTTTACGGTAATAAATCCGGGAAAAAGGATAACGGTGACAAAAAATAAAATAGTGAGTTTAATTTTCATCTCAGATTTAATATTAAAATGAGCATAAAGATATTTATTTAACAGATATTCCAATGCATTTATCTAACTTCTTTAATTTTTCAATTGATTACTACAAATGTACTCTGGCAATAAAATATTTGGTTTAGCATTTCACCTTATTAAAATATCCTATCTTTATAAAATTCATTTAATACATGAATGATAATGAAAATAACTCATTAATGACCTCCATATATTTCCATAATACATGCAATGAAGGAGTTCTTTCTTAAAGGAATTGGTAAAGTAATCATCAGAAAGAGTAAGAAGGCCAAGAGAATAAGTATTCGTATTAGTTCTGAGCAAGAAATTCAGGTTGTACTCCCGGTTTGGGCTCCATATTATCTTGCAAAAGAATTCATCCGCAAAAATGAGAAATGGATTAAAAAGCATGTAGCTGACAAACACGCTTACGGGCAGGTTAAAAAAATATTTGACAAAAGTACAGAATATTCTACTCGTTGGCATAAACTAAAAATATCTGATGAATCCATAGAAAATATTCAGATTGAAATTGATGCAGGAACAATACATATTAGATACCCAATTGTATTAAAAATAAGTGATAAAAATGTACAGGAAGCTATCAGATATGGAATTACAGAAACATTAAGAATTGAAGCCAAAGCATACCTTCCTGGCAGGGTTAAGGAGCTTGCCGATAAACATGGATTCAAATACAACAAAATTGCTGTAAAGAATCAGAAAACTTTATGGGGAAGTTGCTCCTCATCGAATAATATAAACTTAAACATCAATTTAATGAGACTTCCACCTAAACTGATTGACTATGTAATTATTCATGAACTTGTCCATACAATTCATAAAAACCATAGCAAGCAATTTTGGAAAACAGTTTATCAATACGTTGGAAATAGAAAATCTTATGCAAAAGAGCTAAAGAATCACAATATTTTTATACATCCTTAATAGTTTGGAATTAAATAAAAATAATTCTAGTGAAATACATCGTCTTTTTAGCAGGTTTTTTTCTTTATCTAAGTCCAATCATCGGCCAAGATCCCCAAAATCTAAATCCAAAATCTGTTTATTTCAAAGACTTTATTACCAGTCCTTTTGATGGTATAGAGGGAAGATTTAAGAAACTTGATCCAGTTGCTGAACAATTGGATTCTATATATTTTTTTGCCTGGAATATTACAACATCTGATTGGGATAAAACCAAGAGTACATTATTTCTTTATGATGAAAATAACCTGTTGATCAGTAAAATTATACGAGCCTGGAACAACCAAAACTCCTCATGGACTGAGAGAATAAATATTAAAAAAACCTATAATGATTCTGATTTGCTTTCAGAAGAAATTGAGCAGATATGGGATTCAGCAGGAAGCAGGTGGTTGAATCAAAATAAAAATGTTTATAACTATAATCCAGTTCAAACTATTGATTTTTACATCACTCAATTTTGGGACACAGTAAATCAATCCTGGACCAATTTGTCGAAATATATATATGGCTTTGATAATGAGTCTAATTGGATACTTTACCTGAGGCAGGACTGGAATTATGATAGTTTAAAATGGATCAATAGATATCAGCTTTTATACACCTTTGAAAATAGTGTGAAAACAGCAACTCTCAGGCAAATATGGGATACAGATTCTGTAACGTGGTCAAATAATCATTTTATAGCACACAACCATGATCTGTCAGGGCTTTTAATAAATGAGTCAGGACAGATATGGAATAGTGACAGCCTTAACTGGGAATTTAGCTCATTAATTGAATATCAGTACAATACGGAGAGGCAAATTGTTGAAAAAATTTATCAGATATGGGAGCACAATGACTGGAATAAAACTGTAATGTATATTTATGAATACAATGAAACCAGCAGGAATACTTCAATTATATATTTTACCTGGAATTCTTCTTCCGGAATCTGGGAAACAAATAAAAAGTATCTGTACGATTATAATATTAATGGTAGTTTGACAAATGAGATCTGGCATATATGGGATACTGTGAATGATATCTGGTTAAATGATCTTATGATAAAATATTATTTGAGTGAGGCAGTATCAGTAATATCACCACTGAAAAACAATGAGATAATCTTTTTTCCTAATCCATTTGCTGGTAAAGTAACCTTGAAACTGTCAGGGATTCAGTTGTCTGAAATATTCCTGCAGATTTTTGATATCGAAGGACGTATAGTTTACTCACTAAAAATGAATGAAAATCCAATTCAGTTGGATTTACATACTCTTCCGGGTGGAACATATCTGTTAAATGTAAAGGCCGGGAATAGAGTGTTTAACAAGAAAATTGTTAAGAAATAGTTGAACACCGGTGCTTTTACATCATTCATGTATACCGAACAGGCTTTTTATATTATCTTTATGCCCCTGGAATATCGTGGTAAAAGACAATATAAATTCAAATTAATAAAATCAATAGAAATATGGATAAAATGAAATTCAAACCTGGTGTTCTTTTCGGTGATGATGTCAAAGCTCTTTTTGACTATGCCAATAAAAATAATTTTGCTATTCCTGCAGTAAATGTAATAGGAACCAATTCGGTAAATGCTGTCCTGGAAACAGCCAAAGATGTGAATACTCCGGTAATTATTCAGTTCTCAAACGGAGGAGCTGCCTTTTTTGGAGGAAAAGGACTATCAAATGAAGATCAGATAGCTGCCATTGTAGGAGGTATATCAGGAGCTCTGCATGTTCATACTATGGCTGAGCTTTATGGGGTGCCGGTTGTCCTTCATACAGATCATGCTTCTAAAAAACTCCTTCCCTGGATAGATGGATTATTGGCTGCAGGAGAAAAAAACTTTGAACAAACAGGTAAACCATTATACAGTTCCCATATGCTTGATCTCTCAGTTGAACCATTAAAGGACAACATAGAAATTTGCAAAAAATATCTCGACCGGATGAATAAAATAGGTATGACACTTGAAATTGAACTTGGAGTTACAGGGGGAGAAGAAGACGGCGTTGATCATTCCGGAATTGATAGTTCAAGACTTTATACCCAGCCTGAAGATGTTGCATATGCTTATGAGGAATTAATGCAAATTTGTGATCATTTTACTATTGCTGCAGCTTTCGGAAATGTTCATGGGGTATATAAACCCGGAAATGTTGAACTAAAACCGATTATTCTTAAGAATTCACAGGATTATGTAAAGAACAAATTCAATACAGCAGCAAATCCTTTGAATTTTGTATTCCATGGCGGTTCGGGATCAGAAAAGCACTTAATAAAAGAAGCCATTGGATACGGGGTTATTAAAATGAACCTTGATACTGATATGCAGTGGGCTTTCTGGGATGGAGTGCATGATTATTATAAGTCAAAAAAAGATTACCTGCAGGGCCAGATTGGAAATCCTGAAGGCGAAGATAAACCTAATAAGAAATTTTATGATCCCCGTGCCTGGTTAAGAAACGGGGAAATTAGTTTTATCAAAAGATTAAAAGAAGCCTTTAGCGATCTCAATGCACTGAATAAGAATGTTTAAATAATTACATTTTTTCATTTATTGGCCGGGAAAGGGCAATTTGTTAATATTACCCAATTAACCCGGCTTTTTTTACTTTTAAAACAACTGTTATGAAAGTAATACCGATCAACAAGGTACCGAAAAATAAAGTGACAATGGAAGGGGCGCATAAAGCCTGGAAGCAAGTCCCTTTATCGAGAGATGATGGTGTTCCTGTTTATTCATACAGGGTATTTACTATTGAACCGGATGGATATACTCCTTATCATCAGCACAATTACGAGCATATGAACTATATTATTGAAGGCGATGGTGCGCTGGTAAATGAGCAAGGTGAAGAGCATTCCATCCGAACCGGTGATTTTGCACTGGTCCTTCCCAATGAGAAGCACAGATACCTTAATAAGTCTAAAGAGAGGCCAATGGTTATGATCTGTGGTGTACCGAAGGAGTTTGAATAAGAATTCCATAATTTTACTTCCACCTTTCGGTTTTTTTCTATCTTTGAACCCTTGTAGTTTACTCTGAAAGACAGGTACATATTGCGAAGACGTAAGAAGATAAAGGAAAAACTGATCAGGAATAACCGGCAGACCATCATGCTGAACCGGAGGGAGATGAATGCCCTGAATGCGTTTTGTGAAAAGTACAAAGTCACCAACCGGTCAAGGTTCATGAGGGAGGCCATCATAACCACCATCCTGAAGAAATTTGATGAAGATTATCCATCACTGTTTGATGATGGTGAAGTTAATTTGTTTAATGGTAATAAATAAAATAACGTTATTAAAACAGTTTAATAACGTTATCTTATAATCGAACCGGAGCTTCGATTTACTTATCGGAAAATTTAATTGGTACCATCATTTGTACAGCTACTTTTTCCCCTTTTTGTTTTCCGGGTTTCCACTTCTTATCGGTCAGTTCAATTAGCCTTACTGCCTCTTTATCGGCATCAGGATGTATGCCGCGAATAACTTTAATGTCTTTAACCGAGCCATCTTTATCTATTATGAAACTTACATATACAAACCCTGTTATTCCTTTCTTCCTTAACGATTCAGGGAATTTCAGATTTTTTTCTAAGAATGATTTAAGTGCCTCCATCCCTCCCTGAAATTCAGGCATATCTTCAGTTATAAAAAATATTTCAGGTTCCCTGGTTTCATCAACCGCTGTTACATATTCTTCTTCAGCAAAACCTGTGAGTTTTGACCTGTTACTTTTCTGCTGTGTATATGTCATACTGTACCTTTTAACAGCCATTGGAGCAACACCTCCAACAGCATAATTACTTACTCCGTGAGGTAAAGTCAAAGGTTGTTTTACAGTTGTGATATTTCCACTCTGGTTTCTGATCTCAGAATCCAGGGCAATAAAAGAGGTGAATCTTGTCAACAGATTGTATTTCAGGCCAAGCTTAGTCACTTCACTTTCCAATTCATTATCAGAGTAAGTTACTTGAATAAAATCATCAAGTAATCTGATCTTTTCTCTTGCCCATAAATATTTTATGGCTGAGTTACTACTTGCAGGTTCACTTCTTTTTATATCCAGAGTCTTTGAATACTTCCCTTTGCCTGTATAACCTGTCAGTTCAATAGTACCTTCCGGATCACCTGTCCATTTTCCGAAAAGGATAACGGGTCTCTCAGCCAAAACATCGGGAATGCTCATAGGTTCAACATCATAGGCATTAAAATTCCGGAAACTTACCTGAATGCCTGTAAGAACAGGCTTTGAAATATAGTTTAGGAATTTGCTTGCTATAGGTTTTGCTTCTTTTTGGTTGGTAACCACAAATGCTTCACCCCTCCCAACATGGGCCATACCCTCAATTAAATACCGGTTTACAGAAGATCCTATTCCAAAAGTGAAGAAATTCGCTTTGCCTAAATTATCATTAATAAACTCGAAAGTTTTTCTTTCAACTGACACATATCCATCAGTTGCTATGATAAAACTTCTTGAGAAACCTTCAGCTTCAGGCAATGACATAGCCCTTTTTAATGCAGGGAGCAATTCGGTACCTCCCCCTCCCGATTTATTATCTATAAAGGTGATTGCCTTATTAATGTTCTCAGGGCTGGCAATAACTGACTCGTTTGAAAATAAGTTCGATCCGCCTGCAAACAATAACACATTAAAAAGGTCACCTCTTTTCAGATTTCCAATCAGGTTTCTCATAAGCTTTTTGGAAACATCAAGTGGAAAACCATACATAGATCCTGAAACATCCACAATGAAGATATATTCCCGTGGTGGTATAATATCAGGTGTAACTTGCTTCGGAGGCTGAATCATTGCCAGAAAGAAATTTTCTTCATCACCTTCATAAAGTAATAATCCCGACTCAATTTGAAAACCCGCAAGCCGGTATTCAATTATGAAATCTTTGTTTCCCTGAAAAATATCGGGATTTTTGAGTGCAACAGCAGCTTTATTCTTCCCTTTGTAGAAAATATCAACCTCATGTGAAGGACAAAACAATGATTGCAGGGGGAGGCCTGTTGAAATATTTAAGTTTATATCAAATGAATAATTTGAAACCTGGCCTTCCTGCAAATAAGGATTTGCTATCCAGTCCTCAGAAATATGATTTTCTCCCCCGGAATTATACCTTGGCCCGACTACTGTTGGAAAGACAAATTCATAAATACCAGCATCAGGAATCAGCAATTCAGAATATTTCAATTCTACCTTAATAATATCCCCGGGAAGGATGTTTGCCACATTCATGGTAAATACATTTGGTCTTTCCTGTTCCAGTAAGGAGGCAGTCTGGCCATTTGCTTTTGCCTGTTCATAGTTTCTTCTCGCTATTTCTTTTTCCTGAATCACAGCTATGATCTCTCTTTCACCAATCTCCATTTTCATGGCATAAACTGCAGCACGGGTAGAGGCCGGAAAAACATAAATCGCTTCCAGTGTATTTTCCCCGGCATTTTCGTAAACCTGAGTAATTATTATATCAGCTATTACACCTACCACATTGATCTTTGCATCCGTCTTTTTTAAAGGAAGCCGGTCCGATTCCGGGTCATCGCTTCTTACATAGAAATATGGAGAAAGAGTATTATTGTCGGGTTTTTCAATACCAGGTGAAATTTGTCCCTGAGAAAAACTGTTTACTATACCAGGCACCAATAAAAATAATA
>JAUWMO010000372.1 GCA_030613125.1 Bacteroidota bacterium
CCAGGATTTTTTTCCCCACCTCTATCCGGTTTTTTGTATCGGCCTTAAAAGATTTTGTAATGCTGGATTTAGCTTTGGCTGTAGTTGCATATTCAAGCCACTCCATTTGGGGTTTTTGTTTTTCAGAGGTAATAATCTCCACCTGGTCTCCACTTTTCAGAACATGACTGAGCGGAACAAGTTTATGATTAACTTTTGCACCAATTGCCTTATCACCTATTTCAGTATGGATGTCATATGCAAAATCAAGGGTCGTTGCATTTTTCGGAAGCGATTTTATGTGTCCTTTGGGTGTAAACACCATGATCTCCGCAGCAAAAAGATTAAGCTTAAATTCATCTAAGAACTCTAAAGCATTTGAACTAGTATCTTCTAATAACTCCCTTATCTTTTTTATCCAGATATCAAGTTCACTTTCCTGCGAATGATATCCTTTATACTTCCAATGGGCGGCATATCCCTTTTCGGCAATCTCATCCATTCTTGTGGAACGGATCTGAACTTCTACCCATTTCCCCTGAGGACCCATTACTGTAACATGAAGAGCCTCATACCCGTTTGCTTTTGGCTTACTTACCCAATCTCTCAGACGGTCAGGTTTTGGAACATAAATGTCAGTGATCATTGAATAAATGTTCCAGCATTGAGTTTTCTCAGGTATAACAGGTGCCGGTTCAAAAACAATACGAATGGCTAAAAGGTCATACACTTCCTCAAATGATACTTTTTTTGTCTGCATCTTACTCCAGATGGAGTAATTAGACTTTGGCCGGCCATTTATGTCATATTTCAGGTTTATTTTGTCAAGTTTTTCAATAATGGGAAGGGAGAATCTGCTGATTTCAGTAATTCTCTTTTTTTCATTCAATTTTATTTTTTTCTCAATCTCATTATAAACCTTTAAATGTCGGTATTTCAGGCTTAAATCCTCCAACTCGGTTTTAATAGCATATAAACCTAACCTATGTGCCAGGGGAGCAAACAGGTAAATGGTTTCACCGGATATCTTCATTCTTTTATTTGGCGGCATGGAAGCCAGTGTACGCATATTGTGTAGCCTGTCAGCCAGTTTGATCAAAATCACCCTGACATCCTCAGACATGGTCATAAGCATTTTCCTGAAATTCTCTGCCTGGAGGGAAGATTTCCGGTCAAATACCTCAGCTATTTTTGTTAAACCGTCAATAATGGTAGAGATCTTTTTTCCGAATATTGTTTCAATATCTTCAAGGGAGAATTCAGTATCCTCAACAACATCATGAAGCAATGCCGAGCAAATAGAAATTGTACCAAGTCCCATTTCTTCAGACACGATCCTTGCAACTGCAATCGGGTGAAAAATATATGGTTCACCTGATCTTCTCTTCGTATACTTGTGGGCCTCATTGGCAACCTTAAAGGCTTTCCTTATCAATTCCTTATCAGCTTTCTTTGTTACCCTCGGAGAATTCCGCAGAAGATCGTTGAATTGTTTTTTTATTAATTCCTTATCGTGTTCTGTAAGAATAGACATAATCGCATTAAAGAGGATTTCACTACTACAAATTTAGTGTTTTTTATGTATGCAAAACAGCAGCCGTTCTTATTTTATTTCGCCGGATAGATCACCATTACCTGACCCCTTTGTTCAAGTAGTTGTCCTTCCTGGTTTACAGCTCTTACATAATAAATGTACACTCCTGCTTGTATATTTGTTCCTGAGAATTTACCGTCCCATGGTTCAAGATGGTTATTAGTTTGAAAAATAGTATTCCCCCACCGGCTGCGTATGATGAAGAGGTATTCATTGGGTGTGAATGTTAGTATGGGTATAAATTCTTCATTTAATCCGTCACCATCAGGAGTGAATGCATTTGGCATGTAAATTATTGATTCAGGATGTACACATGCAGTATTTGAACGACTTGTCCCAGGTCCATATGGACTTCCTTCACCTTCCTCTGCTACAACATAATAACAAAATTCCCCTGGGCTGGTAGTGTATATAAGGTTTGTAATATCATCTGAGATTGTTGTGGTCGTTGAGTCTATGGTTTGAATTAATTCCGGAGGGTCGTCTCCTGCTGTCCTGTATACTTCATATCTGTCAACACCTCCCGGCCAATTAATATAAGCATTCCAGTTAAGATTATTAATAAATCCTGAATTAGTGACAGTTAGCCAGAGAGTACTCGTCAGGTTTGATCTTTTTACAATGTTCCCACAATCATTCATTGACACCAACTGGTAATAATAAGGTTTTTCTTCAGGGATTGTATCAGTAATAGTTATATTTCCACCTCCGGGAACTATAATTATCCTTATAGTGTCGAATACACCGGTTGAATTTTCTCCACGGATAAGATAATATTTATCTAATTCTGAAAATGGGTCAATTGTAAAAGAAACATTTACTGTCTGGTTATCAACAAATACAGTACCGTTGGCATTTATATAATCCGGAATTCTTGGCATATTGCTTGAATCACAGGTCATATTTGAGGTTGATATCCTTGCGTCCAGATTAGTTGCTTCAATATAATAGCAGTATTTTGAATAAGCTTCAATATCTGTATCAATCCACATAGTATCTGATGGTAATGTGTTATCTGTTTTTGTAAAAATGCTACCATTTTTACTTCGCCAGATCGAATAATTTTTGAGACTATCTCCCCATCCCTCATAAGGGTTCCACTCAATTAGAAAAGATGCATTGCATGGGTCAAAGTGTGATATTGTATAAATGGTAGTATGTTTCTCAGTAAGTGGGCTCCATATTGTATCAACAGGATCGGAATCAAATGCCGATACAACATATGATTGTTTCATATAGTTACCATGGACTGTTTTTCGTTCAAATTGTGTAGTGTTTGCCCCTACAATTCCTATTACAATTGCTCCATTTTGGTCAT
>JAUWMO010000312.1 GCA_030613125.1 Bacteroidota bacterium
TGATGGAATCGATCGAATATCTTTTCCAGTTGCCCGGAGGGGCTTCCTTTACCAGAATCCTGAACTATAATTTCAATACTGCTTTTGTCTTCAGGAAGATTAACTAAACAACTTATGATCCCACCCTCATATGTAAATTTAAAGGCATTGGATAAAAGATTGGTCAAGATCTTTTCAATTTTATCATGGTCAAACCATGTTTTCAATTCACCATCAGGGATGTTCTGATCAAATCGTATTCCTTTCTTTTCAGCCAGCGATGTAAAGGAGGAGATCAGTACACGCAGAGATTTAAGAAGATCCGTTTCTGACAGATCAATCTTCATACTACCGGCATCCACTTTCGACAGGTCCAGCATCTGGTTCACCAGCTCCAGTAACCTTTGGGCATTCCGTTGCATCATTTTCACTGTTTTCTGGATAGGTCTTTTGCTGGTTTCCTCGGCCAGCATCTCTTCGAGTGGTCCCAGGATCAGGGTTAGTGGAGTACGGAACTCATGTGAGATATTAGAAAACAGGCGTGATTTTAGTTCATCCATCTCGGCCAGCAGCTTGTTGGCTTTTTGTTTAATGCGGTAGTTACGGAAAAGTAATAATACAAATAACACCATTAAACCCAGGCTAATAATGAAAATTATTGTCCTGAACCTGGCTTTTTGAATTTTCTCATTCTGTATTCTTGTTTGCTCTTCATAATTTCTTGACATTTCATAAAAGGAAAGCCTCATTCGTATTTCCTCACTTCCAAGATCTTCATACATTTCGATGTATTGCTTGTGATATATCAAAGCACTCTTATACTGTTCCTTTCCTTCATAACTTATCCCTAATTCTTTAAAGATATCTCTCATACTCTCAGCAATACCAACATCTTCGGCCATTTGAAGGCCTGGTAATAAATATGATAATGCCTCATCATATTTACCAAGTTTGTTATACAATCTTCCCAAATATGATAATACATCAACAGCATTTTTATTTGAGACATTGATTTCACAAAGCTTTAAGCTTTTAATATAATAACTCTCTGCCTTTGATAAATCCCCCTCTTTCTCATAAACTTCCCCCATATTCAAATAAGTTGGAATGTACATAGAGGTGTATTTAAGTTCAGTGAATATTCTCAGTGCCTGTTCTGTATTTTTTAAAGCTTCCGGGTAATTCCCCTGACTCAGGTAAATAGTACTTATATTCAGATATACAGGTCCAAGACTTCTGGTTTTATCCAGATCATTATAAATCTCCAATGCCTTAAGATAATAAATAAGTGCCCTGTCATAGTTTTTTAAATCATTCTCTAAATTAGCCTGACTATTATACGAAGCGGCTAATCCCACTAATCCCGATGTGTCTTTTCTTTCAATTAATATATTTACACTTCTATCCAGGTATTCATAAGCTTCGAGGAAAGACTCTTGTTTCCTCTTAATAACTCCTATTCTGCGACATAATGTGGCAACCTGGTCTATATCTTCAATTTCTTCAGCTATTGTCAGAGCTTTTAAGCTAATGGCCAAGGCTGAATCAAGATTTGTCTCTTCATACTCCCTGGCGAGGCTAACCAAAAGATTGATTTTTAATTTATCATCAGTAGCCTTATTATGTTCTATCCAGAGGCTATCAATCCTCTGCTGTCCCAGAAGTTGAAAATGAAACAGAAAAAATGACAAAAGAATTACTATGTTAATGTAGATTTTCACTTCATATCAAAGTGTAACATTTATTATTCTATGAGTGCGCCAATATCCACCAGCCTTTTTATTCTCTTCCATGATGCACTTTTCTGAAATTTTGTTTTGTTTGCATAAATATAATCAGAATAATGTAACTCTTGTGAATTCTTAAGTATCTCAGCTTCTTTTTTGGTAATTTTATACACTACCGATCGCTTATGAGTTTTTGCAATCACCAGGAATTTAAACTTACCCTTTCTTAACTTTGTCTTTAATTCCTCATTTTCAGAGTTTAAAGAAATTTTAGAAATATCGTAATCAGTAGTTACTACCTCCTGGAATAAATATAATTTCAGGCCATCAGCATTTTTGTCATAGGTTTTACTTTTAATGTCTTTATTATGTAATGGAAAATCCTCATGCAATATCAGGTATTTAATACGCAAAAAAGCTTTAACACAATCGATATAAAAAAAATCACTTGCATACACCGGCAATTCTTTATTTTCAAGATATTTTAAATACGTTTTAATAGAATCTGCAAGAAAAAAATACTCTGGTGTATGCATTTCCGGATCATTTATGAAGTCAGACATTTTGGCTTCCAGATAATCAATCAATTTTATTTTCGATACGTCATTTAAAATGAATTTCCGGATGAAACGGAAGGTTGGCATAAAGTCCGGAATGTAATTTACCAGGTTAACTACAAAATTCAGGAGATTCCGGGAAAGGTCTTTATTTGGTAAATAATAAAAAGAACTAAACAGATCAGGGTGGGTTTTTACCAGTTGAATTTCCACATCGGATAAATAGTTACTGGTAAAACCTGAAAAATTCCCGTCATATTCCAGTTGATCAAAATATTGACTAAAAAGAGGCGTTCCTGGAAGAATTGACAACATAGTCATCTGCGGTTTCGCTCCAAGAACAGTCATTTTTATTACAGATTTCAGGGTTGCTTCAAGATCTTCTTTTGTTTCACCCGGGAATCCGGTCATATATGAAACAACCGGTTTCATCATGTTAATGGAAGCAGCAGAAACCATTTCATATGCCTGATCCAGATCAATATCCTTTTTAATGATTTTCCGGATCCGTTCTGAACCACTTTCAATGCCGAAAAAAATGGCTTCACATCCGGCTTTTGCCATAAGTTTTAACAAGTCTGCTGAAACACAATCAGTTCTCGCTGAACAGCTCCAGGTATATTTCCTGCCTATTGATTTGTAATGAGCTCTTAATTTCTTGCACAATGAAATCATGAATTTCTTATTCAGAGTAATCATATCGTGTGCAAAGCCAAAAGAGGTGGATCCTGATTGAATAAAACAGGTATCAACCTCTTTTATGATCCGTTCAGGAGATTTTACCCTGTAGGATTTTGAGAAAAACTGATTAGTGGTACAGTAAGTACAACTAAATGGGCATCCCCTACCGGCATCAATCCTGTTACCTGTAAGGTTAGGAATTTCCTGATAGGCGGGAATTGGTAACTTGTTCAGATCTTTTTCAATTCTATTATATGAATTGGCAACAATTTTATGGTTTTTATCGCGAAAGGTTAGGCCAGATATTTCTTCCAGTCTATTTTGAAAATTATTTTTAAGTAAAAATGTTAACAATTGTACGATACTATAATCAGCTTCGCCTCGTAACACAAAATCAATGAATGGGAATCTTTTAATGGTTTTAATATCCAGGACCGATGCCTGTGGCCCTCCTAAAATAATTGGCACATCCGGATTGAGGTTTTTAATTTCTCTACAGAGCTTGATAACATAAGGATAAGTATTACACCAGGTAGAGAAACCAATAATTTTTGGTTGATAAGTGAGGATATCTTCAGCTACTGTATTGTAATCATGAAGTTTTTCAAGATAACCGGTTGTTTTGTATAATTGTGCATCAAAACCGTTACTATGAAGGCTTCCCAATAAAGCCAATAATCCAACTGGAATAAAACTTTTATTATTCTCTATATCCTGATGGAATGATAAAGGAGGAATTAATAGTATTTCAGGATTATGCTTTTTAAGGGTCAATCCGGTAAGTTGAAGAATTAAAAGTTGCAAAACCTATTTAATGTGTGTCTAAAAAAAATAGAAAAACATCAGGTTCCAATAAAGAGAAATTTTCAATAAAAAGACTATATTGGTTACACTACTATACTATACTATAACATAACATAACATAGTATAGTAAATATCCTACCATCAACAAGTAGGATGTTAATGATCAAATTTGAACAGGCCTTCTCAAATAGTTCTAAAAATAGTGAGTACCAGGCAACTGCCATAAATACTATACCACATTCTGAGCATCAAACTGTGCATTTATATCCGGGTCCACTTCAACAACTTGCATTGGATTGCTTCTCAATGTTATTCTAATTCTCTTTGCATTATCACTTTTTATTGCCGTTTTAAAGGCTTCATTTAATTTCAGCTTGGCATCTTCT
>JAUWMO010000029.1 GCA_030613125.1 Bacteroidota bacterium
CATTGATTGAAAAGGGTAAAAAAATTGCTTTTCCTTTGTTGCTAAAGGCTGCGGCCGGCGGGGGAGGTAAAGGGATGAGAATAGTTTATGATGATAAACAATTAAAAGAAGGAATTGAATCAACTATAAGAGAAGCAAAAGCATATTTTGGAGATGATACTGTTTATATTGAAAAATACATAGAGGCCCCAAGGCATATTGAATTCCAGATTCTTGGGGATCACTTTGGTAATGTTATTCATGTATATGAACGCGAGTGCTCCATTCAAAGACGTTACCAGAAAATAATTGAAGAGGCACCCTCAGTTACACTTACTCCTGAGATCAGGGAGGAAATGGGTAAAACCGCTGTGAAAATAGCTAAAGAGATTGGATATAATAATGCCGGTACTATTGAATTTTTAGTGGATAAAAACTTGAAATTCCACTTCCTGGAAATGAATACCCGTATCCAGGTTGAACATCCGGTTACCGAATTAACTACAGGTATAGATTTGGTTAAAGAGCAGATATACATTAGTGCAGGAAATCCTTTACGATATAAACAGAAAGATATTAGTCAGGAAGGCCATGCCATTGAGGCCAGGATTTATGCTGAAGACCCTTCAAATAATTTTTTACCATCACCCGGGAAAATGACCTTTTATAAAGAACCAAACGGAGACAATATAAGGATCGATTCCGGAGTATCTGAAGCCAGTGAAATAAAAAGTATATATGATCCCATGATAAGTAAGCTGATTGTTTATGGGAAAAACAGGAAGAAAACAATCGCATTGCTGGAATCGGCTTTATCAGGCTACATAATACATGGAGTAAAAACGAATATTCCATATCTGACTGAATTATCACGAAACAATGACTATAAAAAAAACATCATATCGACGATTTTCTGTGATATAAAAACCTCACAAATTGTTGATGGAATTAATAAAACAAAACAACTCATACCCAAGTATGTTCCCATTTTATCTTTTTTAATATTTTATATAAAAAAAAACAAAAGGAGAAATGTACCGGTACTGACAGATAAACCTTTTATTTGGAACTATATTGGTTTTTGGAGAAGTATAATTAAAATCACGTTTCAACTTGAGGGCGAAAATTTTGATACCGTTATCAATGGGTTTAAGGATAATGAATTTTGCTTTAAACTCAATAACAAGGATTTTATTGTAACGCTAAATCACCTGTCTAAAGGAGAAATGAAATTTACTGTCAATAAAAAAAATTTTGTTACCTATATTTCGGAAAAGGATCATTTAAATGCCTTTGTGACCTGCCGGGGGTATACTTTTAAAGTAACCCGTATGGATTCCCTGCCGGAAGAATATGTAGTGAGTACCGGTGAATCAGGTTGGACCAATGAATCAGATATTTTAACTTCACCAATGCCTGGTAAAGTGATTAAAATAAATATAAAGAAAGGAGAAAAAGTTTCAAGGGGACAGATGCTGATGGTTATCGAGGCCATGAAAATGGAAAATAAGATCCTGGCAATCAAAGATGCAGTTGTTCGCGAATTATATGTATCGCTGGATCAGATGGTTGATGGAGCAGCCGCACTGATAGCATTTGAATAAGAAATTTTTAAATGACTAAAATGAACTAAAATGGAAGAGAATAAAGAAGGTTATAATCCAAAGGAATTTGCAAAAGAATTAGAAATGTGAAAGTGAAGCAAGCGAGTGTCAATATTGATTGGAAATAATCCAGAAAATGAAATGGTTAAAACCAGAGGAGACTATTTCAGAGTACAATGAATCAAGTGAATTACTTGCAATATTTACCTCAATTTCAAATAATGACTGAAATTGAAAAGTTCAACACTTTAGGCACTTTAAACTTTAGGCACTTTAGACACTTCTTCATTTAGTCACTTTTAACTTTATTAATATTTCATAATTATCAATTTATAATATTCATAAAAAAAGGGAGGTATTTATGATTGGAATTATTGGCTATGGCACACAAATTCCCCGTTATAGAATAAAGGTTGAAGAGATAGCAAAGGTATGGGGTGCTGATGCATCTGCTATCAAGCGGGGATTAAACCTGAATGAGAAATCAGTGCCTGCACCTGATGAGGATTGTGCCACATTATCGGTCAACGCTGCTCTCAATGCCCTGAAACGAGCCAGTATTGATCCAAAAAAAATCGGTGCTGTGTATGTTGGAAGTGAATCACATCCCTATGCTGTTAAACCAACAGGAACAATAGTTTCAGAAGCATTAGGGATCTGCCCCAGGGTCCATACTGCAGACCTGGAATTTGCCTGTAAAGCAGGTACCGAGGGTATGTTTATTGCTCTTCAATTGGTAAAGTCAGGTGCAGTTACCTGTGCACTTGCAATTGGTGCCGACACCTCACAGGGAGCCCCGGGTGATGCGTTGGAGTATTCAGCCAGTGCAGGTGCAGCAGCATTTATTATGGGTGCCGAAAACCTGATTGCTGAATTGGTGGAAACGGATTGCTATATGACCGATACGCCTGATTTCTGGCGTCGTGAGAACGCTCACTACCCGGAACATGGTGGACGGTTCACCGGTGAACCGGCATATATGAAACATGTTACAGGGGCGGTATTGGCAATACTTGAAAAAACAGGTACAAAACCCGAAGATTTTGATTATTTGATATTTCATCAGCCTAACGGTAAGTTCCCGGTCCAGGTTGCCAAAAAACTTGGATTTAAAGAACCACAGTATCGTTATGGATTATTAACTCCCACCCTTGGAAATACATATTCCGGATCTTCACCGATGGGCTTGGCTGCCACTCTTGATGAAGCAAAACCTGATCAAACAATCCTGCTTGTTTCTTACGGATCAGGGGCAGGAAGTGATGCTTTTATTTTCAGAACTACGGAGAGATTGCTGAAAGTACGTAAACATGCACCTAAAGTGAGAAAACAACTTGATGAACACAGATATTATCTGGAATATGGTGCATATGCAAAATTCAGACGTAAAATTCTTAAACCAGAATAGGAGGTACAAATGAGAGATGTTGCAATTATAGGCATAGGAATAATTAAATTTGGTGAACTTTGGGAAAAATCCCTGAGGGATATGGCAGTTGAAGCTGCACTGAACTGCCTGACGGATGCCGGGACAGATCGTGCCGATTCAGTGACAATAGGGTGTATGTCAAGCGGTGTATTCAACGGACAGGAACACCTGGCAAGTCTCATTCCGGATTATCTGGGTAAAAACAATATACCTGCAACACGTGTTGAGTCTGCATGTGCATCAGGGGGGCTGGCTGTCCGAAATGCTTATATGGAGGTTGCCTCAGGTCTTTCGGACTATTCACTGGCCATAGGTGTTGAAAAGATGACAGACGTAAGTACCGGCATGGCAACATATGCCCTTGCTACTGCATGTGACCGGGATTATGAAGCTTTTCATGGCATTACTTTTCCGGGATTATATGCCATGCTGGCAAGAGCTCATATGGAACGGTATGACACTACCAGGGAACAACTTGCGCAAGTTGCAGTAAAGAATCATAGTAACGGGGCTTTGAATCCTTTTGCCCAGTATCCGTTTCCTGTAACTCAGGAAGCAGTTTTATCTTCGACCATGATCGCTGATCCGTTGCGGTTACTGGATTGTTCACCAATAACTGATGGAGCTGCAGCAGTACTGCTGACCACAGTAGAAGAAGCAAAAAAGTTTAAATCCTCCCCCATGGTTATCATTCGTGGTGTGGGAAGTGCAACTGATACCCTTGCACTTAGCCAGCGCAAGGATATGCTCGAGCTGGGAGCAGTTAAAAAAGCTGTACACAGAGCATTGAAAATGGCTGGAAAAAAAATTCAGGATATTGACTTTGCAGAAGTTCATGATTGCTTTACAATATCAGAAATTTTGGTCATGGAAACAATTGGTATAGTAAAACCGGGACAGGGAGGACCTGCCACAATTGATGGCCTTACAGCCCTGGATGGTAAATTCCCGCTTAATCCGTCAGGTGGATTAAAATCCAAGGGCCATCCTGTTGGTGCTTCCGGAGTAGCACAAGTTTATGAAGCCGTCAGCCAGCTTAGGGGTGAAAGCGGAAAACGTCAGCTGAACAATCCAAAGCTTGCATTAACCCAGAACATGGGAGGGTCAGGAGGGAGTTGTGTTTGTCATGTGTTGGAGGTGAAGGATTAAGATGGATGCAGCTAAGGGGTGTGTTATAGGATGTAGTAAAATGTTAAAGGTTATATGTCAATTAACAGTTAATAAATAACAATTAACAATTTAACAATTAGCAATTTAACAATATCAGACATGAACGTACCAAAACACTGGAGAGCGATTCCAGAACGATATAGAATGGAAGCGGGGAAATGCAGGAAATGTGGTGAAATTTCTTTTCCTTCAAGACTGATTTGTCCTGCATGTAATCATAATGAGTTCGATTTGGTTAACCTATCGGGAAAGGGAAAATTATTAACACATACCATTATCCGGACAGCACCTGAAGGGTTTGGGGATTTTGCACCCTATGCTGTGGGTATTGTGGAACTTGAAGAAGGGGTCAGGATTATGGGACAGATCACCGATTGCGATCCGGAGAAACTAAAAACTGGTGATAAATTGACATCCAAATTCAGAAGAATGAATGAAGAAGGTAAAACGGGAATGATTATGTACTCCTATAAATTTGTTCCGGATATAGGGATTTGAAACCAGGAACCAAAAACCAAAAACCAGATATGTACATAACTGAAGAACACAAATTAATTCGTAAAACTGTAAGAGATTTTGCCGAAAAGGTAATAAAACCGGTAGCCCGGGAGCTGGATGAAAATGAACATTTTTCTGAGGAAATAACGGCACAAATGGGTGAGTTGGGTTTATTTGGAATGTGTGCACCTGGTGAAAACGGCAAGCCAAAAATGGATACGATTTCATATATCATAGCCGTGGAAGAAATATCCAGGGTGGATGGTTCACAGGCTGCCACTCTTGCAGCACAAAATTCGCTTGGTATAGCTCCAATTCTTGAATTTGGCACCGAAGAACAAAAGAAAAAATACTTGCCCGGTTTATGTTCCGGGAAAAAACTCTGGGCATTTGGTTTAACTGAACCAGGTGCAGGATCTGATTCAAGGGCTACAAAAACTACCTCAAAACTGGTTAATGGTCAATGGATCATAAACGGATCAAAAATATTTATCACAAATGGATCAGTTGATATTTCGGCAGGTGTTACAGTACAGACCGTATCGGGAGTAAAAAACGGTAAAAAGGAATTCACGACTATTTTGGTTGAAAAAGACACTCCGGGGTTTACACGTAGATCTATGCATAATAAAATGATGTGGAGGTCATCTGATACAGCTGAACTTTATTTTGATAATTGTTCAGTACCTGAATCAAATATTCTTGGTAAGGTTGGTCAGGGCTCTAAAATTATGCTGCATGCCCTGGATGGCGGAAGATTATCCATTGCCGCCATGGGGCTGGGCCTGGCGCAGGGAGCATTCGAAATGGCACTTCAATATGCAAAGGAAAGAAAACAGTTTGGTAAAGCAATTATTAAATTTCAGGTGAATGCCTTTAAACTAGCCGATATGGCTGCCAAGATTGAGTTGGCAAGGATTTTTCTCTATCATGCCTGTTGGCTTAAAGATCAGGCAAAGGAATTCACTAAAGAGTCAGCAATAGCGAAGCTTTATTGTTCAGAGATTGCAAAAGAAGTTGCAGATGAAGCGGTTCAGATATATGGTGGTTATGGTTTAATGAAAGATTATGATATTGAAAGGTTCTACCGTGACCAGCGCCTACTGCAAATTGGGGAAGGCACCTCCGAAATACAAAGATTAATCATTGCGCGTTGTATTGGAGCATACTAATCTTTCCAATTATCATATGCCGGGAATTAACAAAACCTGCTGCATTTTGAAAGGCTGAATAAAAGCATTTTTGTTTCAATTTTATTTTAACCTGAATTATTATGTTATTTTTTGCCAAGGGTGAATTTAAGGATGTAGTTAATCTCTCCAGTGAAAAGTTCCTTGAGCTTGCAGTCGCTGAGTGGGAAACTATAAGTAAGCATAAATCACAGGGGAAGGTGCTAACTGGTGGTGCATTAAAAGACAGGAAAGGTGGATGTGGTATATTTAATGTTGATTCAAAACAGGAACTGGACAAACTTTTATCCGGGCTTCCAATGTTCCCATTTCTTGAGTGGGTGATTATACCACTTGATACAATTGAAGATGCTTTAAATTCTGCCAAAAAGGCGCTTAAAGAACATCGATCATTATAGAAGGTAAGAATACAACAATCCGGCTCATTCACTGTATCCAAAGAGCTTTTCAACAGGATTATTGGATTACTCATAATTGAGCAGCTACCTATGAATAAAAACCTTGCCCTGATAGCCAATCTTAAATTCTTTATTTTTATATTTCAGACATTCAGATAAATTAGCTGATTATTTCTAAAACTGCAGGTCCATTTTATGGCGCATATTGAAAAACTTATAATTGATTTTGCTGATTGGATTTGGGGTATCCCCCTGCTGATATTACTGTTGGGCGGGGGATTGTTTTTATTGATTTATTCAAAATTTTTACCTTTTAAATATTTTATTCATGCTTACCATGTATTAAGAGGAAAATATGATAATCCCGATGACCCTGGACAGATAAACCATTTTGAAGCCCTTTCCACTGCACTGGCAGCCACTGTTGGTATGGGTAATATCAGTGGTGTGGCAATAGGAATTGCAATAGGCGGACCAGGGGCAATATTCTGGATGTGGATTGTTGCTATTATAGGGATTTCCACAAAGTTTTTTACATGCACGCTGGCTGTCATGTTCAGAGGGCGGGATTCGGCTGGAGAAATACAGGGAGGACCAATGTATGTAATTGTTGAGGGTTTGGGAAAAAACTGGAAACCACTTGCAATTTTTTTTAGTCTGGCCGGGCTGTTCGGTTGTCTGCCAATATTTCAGGCCAACCAGTTAACAGCGATATTTCACGATTTGATTTTGGAACCAAATGGGATTGAATCGGGTTTCTTATCTCATTTTATTGTAGGTATCATTTTAACAGCTTTTGTGAGTCTGGTGATCTTTGGCGGTATACATCGAATTGCCAGGGTGACCAGTAAAATGGTACCTTCAATGGTGGTTCTTTACTTTATTGCTGTAGGATTCATATTAATTGTAAATTATGAATCTGTACCTGCTTATTTTGGCTTGATTTTTCAAAATGCCTTTACTGCTGAAAACTTTAACGAAGATGCCCTGCTTGGAGGTACACTTGCCGGATTGATCATACTTGGTGCACGAAGAGCTGCATTTTCGAATGAGGCAGGAATAGGAACTGCACCAATGGCTCATGGTGCTGCCAAAACTAAAGAACCGGTGAGAGAAGGTTTTGTAGCAATGTTGGGACCGGTAATTGATACATTGCTGGTCTGTACATTAACAGCACTTGCCATTCTGGTAACAGATGTGTGGAAAACAGGTGATGAGAATGGGATATCATTAACAGTCAATGCATTTAATGCTGGGATCCCATATATTGGCAATGAAATTCTTTTATTATGCGTTCTCGTATTCTCATTGTCTACAATGTTTTCTTATTCCTATTACGGAACAAAATGTTTCTCTTTTATTGTTGGTGCCAGGTATAAAAATGGTTATAACTATTTTTATGTAATCACTATAGTTATTGCGGCAGTAGCCTCTTTAACTGCTGTTGAAAGCTTGATTTCCGGATCATTTGCCTTAATGTCTATTCCAACTATGATTTCTACATTGATCCTGGCACCGAAAGTGATAACAGCTTCAAAAGACTACATCCACAGAATGAAGGAAAAAAACATCCTGTAATTGGCGACTAATCAGTATATTTGCTATTACAAAATAAATTATTATTTCATTCTGCCCTGTTGTTTACAATATTTGAATATTAAATAAGTTATTGTTGTTATAAATTGCATTTGAGATCATAAACAAGCTAATAATCAAATCTTAAAATAAATGAAGAAAATAATATATGTAATGGTTAATTTGTTAATAACAGCTGTCCTTATTGGAGGATGTCAAAAAGAGGAAGATATCAATAATAATCAACCATCTTCAGGACCTTATATTGCAAATTATGAAGTGGCTAAAAATGATCTTTTAAGAAACATACCAAAACAATATATTGATTTGGCAAGGACTACTTTGCATATTGCTTATCAGCATACCTCACATGGAACACATGTTTCAAGAGGCATGTTTGGGTTACAGGACTTTAAAAATGGCGATGATGCCTTATTTGGAATTAATAATAAATCTCCCGAAAACGGAAAACTCGATTTTAATGATAATGTAATTGCCGGTTATGCTGCTGCCGGGGAAGATGCTTCTGACCTTAGCAGGAATGAGACCGCTTTTATCCAGGCTACCAGGAATTTTCTGGATGATCCTGCCAACTCTGAGATAAACGTGATCATGTGGTCATGGTGTGATATTACCGGCCATAATGTATCACAGAATTATCTTCCAGGAATGGATGTTCTAATCTCTGAATATGGTTTTGGCGGCTCAAAAATAGGTACCGGTCAGGGACAAAGACAAAATCCGGTAACATTTATTTTTATGACAGGTCATGCTAATGTTAATGATAATGTGGGTGCCGGTAAACCTAAAGATCAGGCTGAGTTAATAATCAATCACTGTAATGCAAATAAACAGTTTTGTCTTGACTATTACAGTATTGATACCCATGATATGGACGATAATTATTGGGGGGATACAGGGGATGATGGGAATTCTTTTGATTATGGAGGGAATTTTTATAAGGACTGGCAGGATTCCTCTGTGAAAAATGTTTTGTGGTATGAAAACAAAGAATACCCCAATGGCGACGTTATATACGGAGCTCATAATACCCAGCATATAACAGCTAACAGAAAAGCTTATGCAATGTGGTGGATACTTGCAAAAATTGCCGGATGGGATGGTAATTAATTATGGTTGAAAATTTTATTTTTTCCGGACTGGGACATTCCTATGGTGAATATGAAGTAACCAATGAAATGCTCGAAAAAGCAGTTAAAGATGGCAGGCTTGATGGATTTGATGAAGAGAGGATTGCCGGAAATGAAGATTACCTTAAATTTATTAATAAAAATCCCGGCGTAAGCCCTTTCGATTATTTTGCCGGGTGGGTAATGGGATTCAGGGTGAGAAATCATGTTGCTCCCTTCTCTTCTTCGAGGGAAAAGGTATATAAGGCACAAACCGCAATTGATCTGTCTGTACAGGCAATTGATAAAGCTCTTAAAGATGCCTGTATTCATCCTGATAATATAGATGCATGGTTTACAAGCACCGGTACACCACCTTTGCAAGCACCGGGTATCGCATCTGTAATAAAATGTTATTTTACAAATTGGGAAAACCAAACTCTAACCTCAACAATCACCTCTGCCTGTGTTGGATTCAATATAAATCTTCAGCGTGCTATCGAATTTCTTAAATGTAACCCGGAAATAAAACATGTGGTAATAGCACATGCTGAAATATTATCAAGTTTATTGACAGAAATAATTGATTTTGTTCCGTTTGTTACTTTTGGCGACGGTGCCGGGGCAGTAGTGCTTAGCAAGGTTGAAGGAAATAAAAAAGAAGGGTTAATTTCCATAAAGAATAATGAAGATCTCAGGATGCTTGACAATCTTGGAGCAGATAAACACGGGAACCTGTATATGAATCCCTCAAATGTTAAAAAAACGGCAACTTTCGATATCACAAGATCAGGTAAACAGGTACTGAAAAATTCAAAATGGGATACAGAGGATATTGATATTTTTATCCCACACCAAACTGGCCATGCAATTGTTCATGGTTCGGCAGAACAACTCAACATTCCCAGGGAAAAGATATATCAGGACGTTCAATTGTACCATGGTAATCTGTCCGGAGCTTCAATCCCGGCAGCCCTGTCGGAGTTAAAATTGGGGGGTTCGTTTAAATCAGGAAAGAAAATACTCACTGCAACTGCCGGTTTGGGAGGGGAGTTCGGAGCCTTCACTTATATCGTTCCGGAAAATATAAGTATCAAAACAGCGGATTTAAAGGAATTTGAAGGAAACACGGTTTTACTTACCGGCAGTACCGGCAGTTTAGGTTTTGAGGTGGCAAGAAACCTGGCCGGAAAGGGAGCAAGAATTATTTTGCATTATAATTCCAATGAAAAGAAAATGGATATGCTTGCAGGTGAGCTTAAAAACCTGAATGCTGATTTTGAATTTATTAAATCTGATTTCTCTGATCCTGGTGACGTAAATAATCTTATAGCTACAATTAAAACAAAATATAAAAATCTTGACTATCTTGTTCATACTGCAGCTATTACAGGAAGTATGAAAAGGGCTAGTGAAGTTACAGATGAGGAAGTCAGACTGGTTGCCCAGGTAAACCAGTCTGCACCTGTGCATATTATAAAAGCTTTGTTTGGTTTGATCAGAAAAGCAGTTCTCTATGTTGGGTCTGTTGCTGAAGATGCCCAGTTTTCCGGGTCTTCGTCCTATGTAGCATCAAAACAGGGACTGCATGGTTTTGCTGCAAGCTTTGCCGGTGAGGCTCATAGTCGTGGTATCAGAAGCATATATTATATGATCGGTATTATGGCAGGGGGAATGGCTGATCTGCTCTCTCCTGAACAGATAAGAAAAGTTATGACATCTATTGGCCAGAAAAAACTGAATACTCCGGCAGAAATAGCTGAAAAGGTCGTTAGCTCCCTTACGCGTCCTAAAATAATAGATACTTTTGATACTGAAGAAGGGATGTTGCTGGTAAGAAGGGATAGTTATAGTTGGAAGAGATGACTAACCGGCCGGCCGGCAGAGTCTAAGAGTTTAAGGGTCCAAAGGTCGCAGATTCAAAGAGTTCCATTTTGACCTTTTAGACATTTATTAATAGAATTTATATTAAAATGCAGGATAATTTTGTTTTCAGCGGAACCGGACATGCACTGGGCAAATATTCAGTACGTAATAAACATATAGAAGATGCACTGCATAATGGATACCTTAAAGGTTTTAATGAAGAAAGGGTGCGTAACAGTCTGAATTATATTGAGTTTTTAAAAACTAACCCTGAGGCTAGTCCTTTTGATTATTTTGCAGGGCATAAGATGGGATTTGAAACAAGAGGACATGTAACACCCTTTCCTCCGAACAGGAACCAGATCTCAACTCAAAGTGCACTTGATCTGGGGGTAATTGCAATAGAAAATGCGCTTAAAGACGCTGATGTTCACCCTAAAGATATCGGAATGTGGATGGTCAGTACAGTTTCTCCGCACGAGCAGGCTCCTGGTATAGCATGTACAATAAAGGGATTTTTTACCAAATTTTCAGATTTTACACCTACATATACCCTGACTTCGGGGTGTTCAGGATTCTGTGTGAACTTACAGGGTGGCATTGAATTCCTTAAAAACAATCCTGAAATACAACATATAGTTGTTGCACATACTGAAACAATGTCGAGCTTTTTAACAAAACTTACTGATTTTATACCCTTCGTTACATTTGGGGATGCAGCCACCGCTGTGATCCTTTCCAGAAAGCCGGGTAAAACACGTGAAGGTGTTATCTCAGTTGTTAATTATCAAGACCTTAAGATGGTTAATTTTGTTGGTGTTGACAAAGATTGGAACCTTTATATGGACAGCCGGGTTGTAAGGGAAAGAGCAACAATTGATATAATAAAGTCTGCAACCGAGGTTATTGAAAAATCGGGATGGGGGATTGATGAAATCGACATGCTTCTTCCTCATCAGACTGGGAATGCTATACTGGAAGCTGCGAGCGACCAACTGAGGTTGCCACGGGAAAAGTTGTATCGCGAAGTTCAGAGAAATCACGGTAATGTATCAGGTCTTGGAGTTCCACTGGGTTTATCTCTTCTGAAAAAATCAGGGGAGCTTAAAGCCGGAATGAAGATCCTGAGCCCGGTGGCAGGAGTTGGCGGTGAATATGGCGCGTTTACATACCAGGTTCCCTTAAATGGTAAAAAAGTAAAAACAAATGGTTACCTGACCGGACTTTCTACAGAGCTTAAGAACAGAACAGCGTTGGTTACAGGTACCACAGGAGCCCTGGGCAGGAAGATTACAGTGGAACTTGCAAAACGGGGTTGTCAATTACTGTTGCAATATAATAAAAATGACAAAAAAATGGCTGAGCTCGAAAAAGAGCTCGATCAATACAATGTGGAATTCAAGGTCTTCAGGGCAGATTTCAGCCAGCATGAAGATGTAACCCGGTTTATTTATGAAATCAGCAACAACAATAATAAAATTGATTACCTTATTCACACTGCTGCCGTTACCGGAAGTCTAAGCAGGGCAAGTGAAGTCAGCCATGATGAACTTTCAGAAGTGCTTCAGATAAACCAATTCTCTGCAATCTCTTTAACCAAAGGTTTAAAAGATATTTTTTCAGGTGAAGGGACTATTCTGTATACTGGCTCTGTAGCCGAAATAGCACAGTTCAGTGGTTCTTCGGCTTATGTTGCTTCAAAAAAGGGCCTTCATGGTTTCGCAGCCAGCTTTGCCGGAGAGGCCCTTAGCCTCGGAATGCGCAGTATTTACTATATGATAGGTTTGTTTGACGGAGGTATGACAAAAAAACTGGATGAAAAACAGATTGATGCCGTAACAACAGCCATTAACCAGGAAACAGTGGATAGTCCGGAAACAGTTGCCGAAAGAATCGTAAAATCTTTGTATATCCCAAAGGTAATAAACACGACCAACAGTTACGAAGGAGTTTTACTTGTAAGGAAAGATGGCTTTTTCCTTTAGTAATACTAAATTTTAATATCACAGGTTCTTCTCAAAGCGACATTAAACTCTTCTTTAAGTTTACTGATTATTTCTGACACCGGTCTGACTTTATCAATCATTTCCACAGAATGTCCAGTTACCCATAGATTATTATAATTCCCTGGTTTTATTGATCTTTCAAGCATTTTGATCCCCTTTTCCATAGCCTTACTCTTCCCAAAAATAGTTTCTGTAAAGTACCTGTAAAAGTATTTTTCAAGCCATCCCTTTTCAGCTCCTATCTTCCTGGCAAATGGGGTGTTAATTATTGATAGTGGAGCTCCGGATATCCGATTGGTAATAACAATATCTTTCATGCCTGCATTAATTATAGCTTCTTTGTATTCTTTACTTACTTCAGCTTCATTACTGGCAATAAATAAAGTACCAACAGAAACACCTGCAGCCCCGAGCAACACCATTGACAATATTCCACTACCACTGGCCACACCACCGGCAGCTATAACCAGTTTATCAGGAAACTGTTTTTTTAATGCAGGAACAAGAAGCTGGTTAGGATACGGACCTGCATGTCCGCCAGCACCACTGCCTACAGCTATGAAACCATCAACACCAAGATCATACACTTTTCCTGCATGACTGAGGTTGGTTACATCACTGAAAACTTTTGCTCCATAATTTTTGGCCTTTTCAATTACTTCTTTTGGAGTGCCAAGAGAAGTGATAAAGAAAGGAACTTTTTTTTCTATACAAATATCAAGATGTTCGGATAAGTGGGAATTTGTTTTCTGAACAATCAGGTTCACTCCATATGTCCCTTTATTCTGGTCCGATTCTTTAAAAGCGTTTAACTCATTAAGAGCTTTTTCAAGTTCCCTGCCTGTTCGATAGTTCAAACTGGGAATGGTTCCTGCAATCCCGCTTTTCATAGCCTCAACAACCATGTTCACATTAGAAACCAGGAACATTGGAGCCATTATAAGCGGGAATTCAATTTTCAAATAATTTTTTAATGATGCCAGATTTCTATTCATTCTCTATGTTTCTCTTATGTTTCCATCTCTTATGCGACCAGAGCCAATTTTCCGGTTTTTCCCTGATTATACTTACGAGAGTATTCATATACAGTTGGGTGATATATCCTGGTTCAGTGGTTGCCGGGTGTTTACATATCTCTTTGATTATAAGGTTGTAATAGCCCCTTTTTTCACGTTGTACATTAAAGTAAACCAAAGGGATGTCATATTTCCTGGCATAATATTCCGGACCATACAGGCAGGCTGTATCACGGCCCAGAAAGTTTACCCAGATTGCTTTTTCAACATTCCCCGGATTCTGATCGGCTGCCATTATAAACAGGGCAGGATTTTCCTCTGCTTCTTCAAAAGATTTCCGGGTTTCAAACACCGGGACAAGGGACATACCTCCCTTTTTTCTTTTTTCTGACAGATATTTATCAATATAGGTGTTTTTAACAGGCTGGTATAAAGCCAGCACTCTGTTCATAAATGAAGGGGCAACAGCTTCAATACCCCATTCCCAGTTACAGTAATGACTGGCAAGGGCTATTACGGTTTTTCCTTCGCCAAGATATTTATTTACAATTTCTGAATTATTGACTTTATACCTTTTTGTTAACTTCTCCTGACTCATCGAATATCCCTTTATACTTTCTACAAGAATATCAGAAAGGTTCCTGTAAAAACCTTTTGCAACTTTTTTTATATCAACTTCAGATTTCTCAGGAAAAGAACATTTGAGATTATTTAAGACCACATCTTTTCTGTACCTTATAATATAATACATCAAAAAACAGATCAGGTCGCTTATTCCATATAAAAAAATGAAGGGAACAATCTTTAAAAGTGATAGTGATAAGCGAAACAGATAATATAATATTTTCACGAGTGGTGCGGAATTGTGATTATTTAAAATCCGGCTTTCTTTTTTCTGTGAATGCCCGTATGCCTTCTTTAAAATCCTCATAACTGAAGCAGTTTATAAATTCCGCCATTTCAGTTTCAAATCCATCAGTATTATCGTAATAGGCATTTATACTTTTAATAACCGCCCTGATGGAAACCGGTGATTTTTCCAGTATTTTTTTCATTAGATCCATGCTTCTATCAATCAGGCCTTCATGTGGTACTACAAAATTTACAAGTCCGATTTTCTTTGCTTCATATGCATCAATTGGTTCACCTAAAAAAGCGAGTTCATAGGCTTTCCCTTTACCAACAAGTTGCACTATTCGCTGCAATCCTCCAAGGCCTGTACTAATACCCAGATTAGCTTCAGGAAGAGCAAAGTTTGAGTTTTCCGATGCAATCCGAAGATGGCATGCCATTGCCAGTTCGCATCCGCCCCCGTATGCTATTCCGTTAATTGCAGCTATTACCGGTTTTTGGAATTGCTCAATATATTTCATCAGATTATTGCCGGCTACAGATAACTTACGGGCCAAATCGACAGTAAGCCTGCTAATCTCTTTTATGTCACCACCCGAAGCAAAAGCCTTGTCACCGGTCCCGGAAATTATTATTCCTTTTACATGTTTATTTTTTTCCGACACCGAGAAAATATGTTCTATTTCACTCAGGCAGGTTGTGTTTAATGCATTCAGGGCCTCAGGCCTGTTTATTTTAATTAAGAAGATATTATCTTTTTGTTCAGTTACTAAACACTTCAAGTCCATCTTTTGATACTGGTTTTATAAAAAAAATAACAAATCAGGAGTTCTTCAAATCTGTTTTAGTCCTCAAATATACCAATTATTATGAAGTTGCTGAGGAATTCTGTATCTTCGGAGATATAAAATCTTTAAAGCTTACTACGTAGTTTACTACGTATTTAACTACGTAGTAAACTACGTAGTATAAATTAATTATCATGGGACGTAGAAAATTAGAAGAGAGGCACATACGCAGCCTCACAAAAGTCGCAGGTGGCACAAGTTACGCCATAATTCTCCCAAAGGAGTATATTAGAAAGCTTAAATGGAGGGCGAAGCAAAAACTGGAAGTTAAACTTTATGGGAACCGGATAACAGTGCGTGACTGGGAACCGTCCTGAATGGAATAGTATGATTAGAATCTATTTTGCAGTGTGGGTTTCGAAATTGCAAAACCCATCTATTTTAAATATTTTTGCCCACCAATCTGGCCCCGTAGTTCAACGGATAGAATAGCGGTTTCCTAAACCGTAGATACAAGTTCGATTCTTGTCGGGGCTACAAATTTAAACCGAAATTTCTTTTGGTTTTTCTGTTTTTCTATGCTTTATTTTGCTTATGTATTAAAAAGCCAGAGTTCCGGTCGATACTATAAAGGACATTGTAATAACCTGGATACCCGTTTAAAGCAGCATAATTCGGGCAAGACAAAATCTATAAAAACATATGTTCCCTGGAAGGTTATATATTTTGAAGAATTTGACACTCTTGAGGAAGCAATAAAGAGGGAAAGGTATTTCAAGACAGCAGCAGGAAGAAGGTATTTAAGTTCTAAAATATAGAATCAAGTTCCCCGCCCGAACGGCCGAAGCCCTTCGGTCGGGCGGGGATTCTTGTCGGGGCTACAAATTAGTGCTTGTCCATAAAGTAGGTATAAATAGATTTAAGAACAAGGAACACCGATTAACGATTTGCGAAGTAGCTGAAAATCTAAAATCGTTAACTTAGCGAACTAAGCGAAGCGTTCTCACGAACGAAGTGAGTAACCGATCTCACGAAGTAATCCTTGTTCGATAGTCAAAATATTTCTATTATTCTTACATTATAGACAAACACTAATTAAAAGCCGGATACAAGTTCCCCGCCCGAACGGCCGAAGTCCTTCGGTTGGGCGGGGATTCTTGTCAGGGCTATAAAGCAAAAAGAACCTGTTTTTGCGAAGCAAAAGAGGCTTTTTGCTTTGACCAGCGGAGCTTTCAGGTCCACGAAGAGTGAAGCGATGAGTAATCCTGGTGGAGCTAAAAATAATGTTTGTATATCAGGTAATTACAGACATTAGGAACAAAAAAGGAACCATCACTGGTCCCTTTTTTTCTTTCACTTCCAAATGTTGGTTTGTCTAATCGTTACATATAAAGCACACCTAAATATATTGGAATAAAAGTCAAACCTCTGAGAATATTATTTGATTTTCGTCTCCGTATAAAAAGTACATTACATATTATTCTTCATCATCAATAACTTCTTTAAATAAGGTTTGTTGTCCTACCTCCCCCTCTTTGACAAGCTCCTCAATAAAATGTTTTAAGGCATCAGTGTATTTCTTATGACATTTAAAGGTAATACTTGTTTTT
>JAUWMO010000083.1 GCA_030613125.1 Bacteroidota bacterium
TTCATCAAGGTTTTTGACAAAATTGGCCATTCTATTAGCGAAAAATGATGAGGGTGGCCTGGTTTCCATATTCCTGATAAAATCATTAGATGAATCGGAAACTAATTTTATTTTACACTGATTATTCTCATTCCTGTCGATCTTATGGAAAGGATATTCTCTTTTTTTTGCATCTGTGGCAATTCTTGTATGGGTTTGCACAGGTTGCTCCCAGGCAATTACCCCACACCTGTTTAAAAGATCATTGATCCATGAAAGTGAGCCATTATTCCAGGTATCAAGTGTATTTTTTTTCACTTTAAAATTCTTATGGACCACTATTCCGTGCTGTATCATTTCATTTTCACCTGACTTCTGGTTTTTGAATCCTGTTTCAACCAGTTTAATAATTACATGATTGTATTTATGGTAGTATTCATTGTTTTTAGTTCTGTTCATCAAATCGATAAAAAATAAAACAACATCACGGATTCTGATATGGAGATTTTTTTCAAAAACCTTAAAATGTCTGGTCTCAAAAATATCCCTCATGAAATTAAGGGCATTTTCCGGCACAATCCTTTTAAAATAATCTTCTGTAATCAATTTTGCTTCTAAATCATCGAGGTTGATTATTGGTTTATATAGTAACTGGATATTTTCATTTACTCTCTTTTTAAATTCCCCCTGATATTGCAATAAATAGAAGTAGAGGATTTTCAGAACAGGCGATAAATCTGATTGAATTAATTCCTTTTGGAATAGTTTTGCTAATGATCCATATAGTCTTTCTGATAAAATTGCATTATTTAATTTTATTGAAGCTTTAAGTTCAGAAAGAAAAGTATATATCCTTGACTCAAAATCAATTTCAGATACATCTTTACCTGTAACTTCTTCAAACCTGTTTGCGACCTCCAGAACAAGTTCTTCGATAGTAGGATTGAACGATTCCTTTTCAAAGGGGAGGTTAAAATGGAGTAACAATTCCCGAATATATTTTTTAAGGATCTGGTTATATCCTTCAAGTTTTGAGAGGTCACCCTGAATATCTTTTTCATTTGCTTTGAGAGCAAGAATTTTAACTTTTGAATCAGAAAACAGAATATTTTCCAGTTCAATAAGGATCTCACGCATAATATTCAGCTCATCCGGATCATCCAGGATGTATGAACTGGGCTGAAACTCTAATTTGCTTTTTACATATTTTAAAAGGGTCGATTTGCCATATTTTGAAATAATATAATTTATATCCATACCCTGAAGATGTGGTATTTTTTTGTAAACCTGGGGTAATAAATTTTCATAGACCTTTGTAAATGCTTTACTGCTTATAAACTCCTGCAGGTTTTTACAGCTGGCAATATTTTCATAAAACTCAAAAACTGCGTTTTCCGAATCCCCTATAGAATTGATAGTTACGCCACAATCTTTGGGAAAGGCATGGTAAAGTGTTTTTATATTGCTTATTTTCAATGACTTATTAAGCTTCTTGTTCAGGCTTCCAATCACATTAAAATCTTCCAGGATCTGAATAACAAAATCTTTATCAGATTTAACAAAAAAGATATCATTTAATATATCCTCTGTCCTTTTCCCTATATTCTCTGGCAGCGTTTTAGCTTTATAAAATTGGTTCCAGTATTTTAAGAAAATATTGAGTGAATTCTCAAATTCCCTTTTAAAATTCAAATAACTTTCACTATCTCCTTCAAGGTAATCTCCCAGTGAAAATCTGATGAAACCGGTTTGGTAAGGAATCAAAGCAATACCACGCTCTTTTGCCAGTTTTAATGTGAATTTTTCAAGATCCTGAAATGAAAAAAAATCGCTTAAATGGAGATTAAAAAGGAAAGATCCGTCGGAGTCAAGTATATGAATATTGGTAATGTTTTGATCCTGAATAATATTAAAAGCTGCGTCTTTGGTTATTTGAAGTCTTTTGTTTGATTCGCTTCTGAAAATTTTATTTATTCTGAACCTGTTCAGTTCTTTCACTAAATGGCTTTTATAATAACTGAAAAATGGTTCTCCTTTGTATTTAAAATCATCTGGAAGATCAAGCACATCGAGTTTATCAAGAGAACAAAGTTCTTCAAGAAGAAATAAATGGAGTGGACTACCCTCAAATAATGAAGGTCTTCTGGTTTTTCCACGAAAACCATTTCCCCGTTGGGTCAGGTTAGCCTTTATTTCAGTCATGATATACTCTTTCAACTTTGCTTTAATTTTATACCTTGAAGCATCTTTGGGCAGGTTTTCATCCATCCTGTCCTTTATTTTTTTTGCCAGTTGAGCTATTTCAAGAATGTTTACAAGCATAAAAAGGGAGTTGGTATTTCCCTTATCATGTCCGAATTGTTTTCTGGTATAATCAATTACATCTTTTCTGGCAGGGGTGGCAGCAAGCGAACCCAGCCGGTCTCCGGTTGCTCCAAGGTTCTTTGTTGTCGACAAAGATGTAACTACACTAATTTTTCCATATGAAGCAATATTATTCATAATATACCTCGATATTGTCCTCCATTTTGGTTCTTCAGGGTCCTCAACCTTTATGGCATCATTATAAGCCTCATCCAGAAAAAGAGTTATCTTGCTGTTACTTAAGAATTTAAGAAACTTAATCAGATGAATATCATTAAAATCTGTAAATCCCGAAGGGTTTGAAGGGTCGTTCACGATCAGAGTGGAATTTTCACAGAAACTATCCCATAAATTTCCGGTATCATCAAACAATTGAAATGAACTTTTAATCCGTTCCAGTTTTTTCTGCAAACGTTCCCAGTCAATACGACCTTCAGTGTCCAGTTCAATTTCTATATCAAATGGATTGAGATCAAACCGGTCAGGTGGGAACAGGTCCTGGTATTCCCATGAAGCTTCCTGATTATAAAAAATAAAAGGATTAGGTCGCCGGTTCATGGAGAATAGCAGATCCCGTATGATCATCTGAACATCATCGGAAATGGAAGTCGTATCAAGATTACCAAGAGCGCTGATGAACTCTTTTATCATTTTCTGTTCAGCTGATGATTTTTTAAAATATTTTTTATCCACTCCCAGGTCAATAAGAAAGTTCATGAACCTGCCATAATTATCAGCCTCATTTTCGGTCTTTACCAAATATTCTTTGTACCTCTCAAGGAACAGGTTAATCCCAAAATTTTTATGAAAATGATTATCGAGTGTTCTCTGATAAGCATCGGGGATGATGTCAAGCAATACCTTACATCTCTGCGTTATCTCATTTTTTACAGATTTTAAAGATCGTTGAAGTAAATAATCGGCATATGTTTTTATCTGATTCCTTCCGCCACCTTCCAATACTGTGGCAAGATGTAATTTTTTGTTTTCAGAATAAAAATAAGCCCGTGTCCGTGCTTCAAATTCTTGTATTAAATCCCTGTTAATATCAAGCTGTTTATCAGGATTTCTTAATCCTTCAATGAGAGATATATATGCCCCGAATTTTGAAAGTATGTATTTATCTTTAGCAACCTGACGTGCAAACTCATCGAACTTATACAACATGATGTCCTGGTCCGGGTTGTCTGGTTCTGCAAGCTGTTCTCTTTTTAGTTCTTCAATTTCCTGGTTATAAGCTTTAATTTTTCTTTCAATAGCTTCTCTGAATTTTTTCAGATTCTCAGGATTTACTTTTTCGAGAATCAACCTGAGATTAAGCTGACTATTTGCAAGTGCACCAAGTTTCTTAGTGTGAACTTTATTCAGGGTATTGATAATCCCATTATGGAAACAAAAGATTAAAGAGGTATTTGTTGCGCGTGATTCCGGCGAGTCATCAATAAAAACAATTCTTGAGAGAAGTGGAAACCAGCGAAAGGTATTAAAAGGGTTTTTCCGCATGTTTGGTATTTTCACGGCAAAAATACTTGTATTGTCATCATGTATCTGATTGTAAAGTTCATCTATTGAAGTAAAGTTGATTTCCTTAATTGTATCAGGTCCGAAAATCTCACTTGACAACAATCCGATGGCAGTATCAGCCGTTCCGGATACAATTGTCCGGATAAACCCGTTCATCCCTTTAAAATTCACAGTAGACTCAGTCCTGGTCAGGAAGTTTTCTTTTTCTGCCCTCGAAGTATAATGAGTTGACTGGTTGACCATCTGATCCATTACATCAAGCATGTAATTCCACTGTGCCTCTTCCACGTCACTGCTAACCCCTATCAGGTCCCTGAATTTACGTAATTCCCTTACTTTATCACCCAACAATATCTCATAAAGAAAGCCTATTGTCTGTTTGTTGACCGGGGGAGTACCAATTGAATAGTCATGGCCATTCAGAATATTAAACATTTTCACCTTGGTTTCCTCATCAACAAGTTCCCTGTCAATAAGGTTTCGCAATCTTTTATGAAAATTTTTCCTTAAAGCACTATATTTAAAAACTCTTGAATCTTCATGGGGGAACATCATCAGGAAAACATCGACATACCCCGGAATAGCTTCCTTAAGTTCAAGAACATATTTCCGGATTTCTGCTTTTTGCCGTGCAGGATCATCAGGTTCTTCAAAACAAAGCCTGACGAAATTTGTCAGGCTTTCAAATACTCTGTTTGGAAGGAAATTTTCAGCCCGTTCACCTAGTTGTGCATAAAGGTCAATAAAATTTAGAGCTTCCAGAGTCAGCTCTGCTTTTGGGTTTCCGAACAACTGCATAATAAATAGTTTTACTTTTAGAACCAAGGACAAAATAAAACCATAAAACCGTAAAACAGAAAGACAATGATGTTAAAGTTTTAACATTTTATGAAAAGAAGTTAAAAAAAAGCTGCCTGATAATCAGGCAGCCCTATATACTATATAAATGATTTATCTAAAAACTAAAATCAATTCCCACGGCAAACATATTTGTCTCTTCTTTGTAAGTAGTAGTGTACAGATTTGGAATTTCAACATTGTCATCCTTATAAAATGCCATTACATAACCTGCATTAATTCTTAGTTTATCAGTTATATTCAAGGCCCCTCCAAAACCAAATGATGTTGCAGAAAGGCAATAATTCATATCTGATTGATAATTTTTGCCAACACCACATTTGTCATAACCATATGAGGCACTTACAAGGACAACACCACCGATATTGTATTCAGCAGAAGCATAAATGGTAAAATAATTTTTCTCAATTTTTTTTTCAAGACCATCCCAGTTAACATTTTTATCCCAGTAATATTCAAAACTACCTGATATCTGTAAACCGGGAAGAGGCCTGATATTTATTCCCCCTGATAACATAGAAGGTATATCGGCATTAGTCACCGCCCCGTCGGGAAACATTGTGATCGGTGCCCCGGTGACAGTATCAATACCCATAATAAAATCTTTTGTGGTTTGATTAGTAAGCTGAAGTTTTGTTTTAAACTCATATTTTAAAGCAATATCTATCATATCCGCGGGTGAAAAATGGACACCTATAATTGGAGTAAAACCGGAACCGGTCTGTTTAACTTCAACTTCCTGATCTAAAGTTAATTGAGCCGCCATACCAGTTTCAAGGCTAGTCTGGGTATATTCATTACCTAAAGTACCGAATGCTGCAGCAGCATCGGCATTAGTCATACCCGTCGGATCTACTCCAAACATTTGTAAAACCGGAGCAAGCATGGGATTGACGGGATTATCAGGAGGTAAAGCTCCCGCCATTGTCTGGGCAGGATAAAGAACATTTTCTGCCAAATATAAAGTAGTATCTGAAAGTTCTGAAAAATATAAGGGTGCCGAAACCATAGCGCCTGTTGGATTAACAAGAGGATCAGTAGGATCGATCATAAGGTCTTTCAAATAACCTTCGTAATTATTTACAGCATTTACATAGCGGGCTCCCCCATAAACCGACAACATGTCACTGATCTCATACGAAACACCCACCTGAATTCCCAAATAGGCAGAAGTACCTTTAAGGTATGTATCAACTGAATAGGTAGTGGTGGGTATTTCCGGATTCAAAAAGTCAAGTAGCTGTACACCTGACATCATTTCAAAAGAAGGCAAGCCTGTATTATAAGTTACACTGCCGCCACCGCCAACGGGATTAAATCCAACTGAAATGGATAATCTCCCAAAATTATATGCTCCATAAACGCTTGGAAATAGAAGAACTTTCGTATCTCCCACATAATCAGGTCCATTTACCAAATAAGCAAAATCATTACTTACCGTCTGAGTCTTGAAAATAAATTGATTGTTAACTGAGAAATGAAAACCATCTGACAATTTGGTTAATCCAGCGGGATTGTAATACACGCCATCTATATCGGTCGTTGCATATCGGGCAAAATACCTGGTCCAGGCCGCACTCTGGTTTGTATTTGTTACAATACCACCTGAAAAAACCAGAGCAGGAAGCAGAAAAACTGCAATTAAAGCTGTTGTAATTCTTTTCATAATCTTCAGAGTGTTGGTTAAAGTGGACGCAAATTATAAGGAATCTTCTCAATCACAAAATAATTTCAATTATATTTTATCCGGTGAAATATATTTATTACTACTTTTACTCCTCTGTTTTATTTTTTAAGCAAACATCACATCTGTCCTATAACTCTGTTAATGTGATAGTTACAATACATTTATGTAAATGAAATATGATCTCCATTTCTTCTTTGAAATACATTCATGAATTTTCAGCATAAATATTATTTGCTTAGGCTAGTATTATTGTTTTTGTTTCTGAAGCTTTCATTGTCCGGTAACGCCCAACTTGCTATCGCTGAAGTGGTTGTATCTGCCGGAAGTCATTTACGGATCAATTGTCCTGTTTCTGTAGTCCTAACTGATACAAGCCTTGTTAAAACAGACCAGTTTATAATTAAAAAATTCAATAGTTCAAAAGAAAGCTATTGTCAGCTTGAGTCAGGAGCTTTTACCAGATTATGGTGGATAATTGAAGATACATTAAGACCCGGCGAAGAAAGAACCTATGTTTTGATCGCGAACTCATCTGAGAAAAAACGGGTTGTTGCAACTGAAAAAAATAATAGTACGGTTAAGATAAGAATTGGTGATTCTTATGTTTTACAATATAATTATATTGCGGTGTCTCCTCCTCAAGGAATTGATTCAGTATATACCAGAAGTGGTTTTATCCACCCCTTGTGGACCCCTTCAGGAGATGTTCTGACAAGGATCCAGCCTCCCGATCATTATCATCATTACGGTATCTGGAATCCCTGGACCAAAACCAGATTTGAAGATCAGGAAGTTGATTTCTGGAACTTGAATAAAACTCAGGGAACGGTGAGACATAAAAATTTTGGATCCTTAACCACAGGGTCTGTTTATGGAGGGTTCACCGCCCAACTCGATCACCTTGTCCTTTCTTCTGCCGGCTGTGAAAAAACCGCACTGAATGAAGAGTGGGATGTAAGGGTTTGGAACACCGGAAATAGTGATGAAAAAATTTATCTCTGGGATTTTACATCAACTCTGAATTGCGCTTCTTCAAGTCCGTTGATACTTGAAAAATACCGTTATGGAGGATTTGGTTTCCGTGCAAATGAAATCTGGACTAATAAAAATAGTTATGTTTTAACATCGGAAGGAATATCCAGAAAAAATGCTGACGGTACCAGAGGAAAATGGTGTAATGTTTATGGTGAAATAAATAATGGGCTATCAGGAATTCTGTTTATGAGCCATTCTGAAAACAGGGATTTCCCTGAGCCCATGAGAATCTGGCCTGAAAATGCAAATGGTGGAAGAGGAGATGTTTTTTTTAATTTTTGTCCTGTTAAACAGAAAGACTGGCACCTGGAACCAGGGAATAAATACATTTTGAAATATAGAATGTTAGTTTACGATGGTGAAATTTCACCTGAGACTGCAGAACGGCTCTGGCAGGATTTTGTTTATCCCCCTGAAGTAAAAATCAAGCTTTTAAAAACAAAATAATCATCAAACCTATGATAAAACAAAATATTGTTAAAAATAAAAATATTTCCAGGCGTGAATTTCTGAAATCTTCAACTTTAGGTGCTATTGGAACAGGTATTGTATTACCTGCTATTATCCCATCATCTGTTTTTGGATCATCTGCACCAAGCAACAAAATCAATATTGCTGCGATTGGGCTTGGTCGTATTTCAAGGTCTCATGACATGCCGGAAACATTGAAGTACGATTCAGCCAGACTTGTTGCTGTATGTGATGTTGATACTAAACGAATGAAAGAGGGCAAACAGTTTGTTGAAAATTATTACTTTGAAAAGAAAGGTAAAAAGGATTATATTGATGTAAAGATGTATTCTGATTTCCGGGAATTGCTTCAAAACAAGGATATTGATGCCGTATTAGTTAGTACACCTGATCATTGGCATTCCATACCTTCCATTGAAGCAGCGAAAGCCGGAAAAGACATCTATTTACAGAAACCGGCATCCCTTACCATTGAGGATGGGAGGATTCTGAGTGATACCATTAACCGTACAGGCAGGATACTTCAGATTGGAAGCCAACAGCGGTCGGCTAACCCATGGCCTCAATTTAAGAAAGCATGTGAACTGGTCAGGAATGGACGAATAGGTGACCTGCACACTATTAAAATAGGTTTACCGGGAGATCCATCCGGTGAGGAAGAGCTTGAAATGTCTGTTCCTCCCAACCTGGATTACAACTTATGGCTGGGTTCAACACCATATGTATATTATACTGAAAAAAGGGTTCACCCGCAGAATGATTATTCCCGGCCGGGCTGGTTGCGTTGTGAACAATTCGGAGCAGGTATGATAACCGGCTGGGGAGCACATCATATTGATACCGCACATTGGGGTATGGGCACCGAATTCACCGGACCAATTGAGGTGGAAGCTGAGGCAGATTTTCCAACAAGTGGCCTCTGGAATGTTCACGGGAGTTTTAATGTGAAAACCAAATATGCAAATGGGGTAACCATGTATATCAGTGGCGACAACCCTAATGGAGTACGTTTTGAAGGGTCAGAAGGATGGATATTTGTAACACGAGGTGACTATGCAGTAACTGCAAGTGACCCGGTATCAACAGATAACAACCGTTTGTCCCTTGATGCCAGTGATCCGAAGATCCTTAGTTCAGAGATAGGTCCTGATGAAATACACTTGTACCATAGTGAAGATCAACATGGCAACTGGCTGGAATGTATTAAAACACGACAACAACCTATAGCACCTGCTGAAGTTGGCCATCGTTCATGCAGTGCCTGTCTGGTAAGTCATATTGCAATGAAACTGCCCGGAAAGCTTTACTGGGACCCAATGAGAGAAAGATTTAGTAATAATGATTCCGCCAATTCAATGCTGTCCAGACCAATGCGTTTGCCATGGAGAATCTAAGAAAGTATAAGGTTAGAATAAAAAATATTAATATTACAAAACTAAATAGTTGTTTAATTTTTATACCAAAACTCTTTAAAAAATGAATTCAATTACAAGATTTCGTACTTTTATGAACATAACCTGTTATGTTATGCTGGCCGGCTTATTAATTGCCTGCTCAAATCAAAATGACACTGAAATGAAATTTACCGGAGCAAATAATGAAGTAAAATTGATGATACTGGACCCGGGCCATTTTCATGCTGCATTGATACAAAAAACAATGTATAACCAGATCGATCCTGAAGTTTATATTTATGCGCCCGATGGTCCTGATGTTCAAAACTACCTGAAAAAGATTGAAGGGTACAATACCAGGCCTGAAAACCCAACAGAATGGATCTCAAAATTGTATGCAAGTCCGGATTTTTTCGATAAAATGCTGTCTGAAAAACCTGGAAATGTTATGGTAACATCAGGAAACAACGGGAAAAAAACAGAATACATAAAGAAGGCTATAGATGCAGGCATAAACGTATTTGCCGATAAGCCGATGGCAATAAACTCTGAGGATTTCGAACTCCTCAAAAAAGCGTTTGAATCATCTGAAGAAAAAGGTGTTCTTCTGTACGATATTATGACCGAGCGGCATGAAATTACAAGCATTTTACAAAAGGAATTTTCTATGACTCCTGAGATATTCGGCACTCAGGTAACCGGTAGTTCTGATGAACCGGCAGTGGTAAAGGAGAGCGTACATCATTTTTTCAAATATGTTTCGGGAAGTATACTAAAACGTCCTGCCTGGTTTTTTGATGTCTCCCAGCAGGGAGAAGGAATTGTGGATATCACTACACACCTGGTGGACCTGATCCAGTGGGCATGTTTTCCCGGTCAAATCATCGATTATCATAACGATATCAATATCATTTCTTCCAAACGGTGGTCCACTGATCTTACTCCTTCACAGTTTAATGCCGTAACCCGTTTAACTGATTATCCCGAATATTTACAAAAAGATGTTATCAGAGACAGCATACTGCAGGTTTATGCCAACGGCGAGATCAATTATAATATAAAAGGAGTTCATGCAAAGGTGTCTGTCCGGTGGAATTTCGAGGCTCCTGAAGGAACAGGTGACACTCACTATTCCATTATGAGAGGAACTAAAGCCAATTTGGTCATCCGCCAGGGTGCTGAACAAAACTTCAAGCCTGTATTATATATTGAGCCTGTAAAAGATTTTGATACCGGGGAATTTGAATCTACATTGACAAATGGTTTAAAAACCGTTCAGGAAAAATATCCTGGCATAGAAATACAGGAAACCAATAATGGATGGATGGTAATTATTCCCGATTCATATAAAATCGGACATGAAGCCCATTTTAGGCAGGTAACTGAAAAATACCTCAAATATCTGATTGATGGGAAACTACCGGAATGGGAGGTGCCGAATATGATCGCCAAATATTATGTTACAACAAAAGCTCTTGAGCTGGCATTGGAAAAAAGTCAAACCGGTACAAATCAATGAATAAAAGTTTAAAATTATTAGTGTCCGACTAAATCCGGCTTCATTGAAAACTCTAATTGATTGGGTTTTTATCTGACTTAATATCAGATACTTAACTTATGGGCTAAAGCCCATTCTTTTAAGAATTTTCATTAACCCCAGGCTTAAGCATGGGGTTAGTAAAGCCTTATTATAAAGGGTTTTAACCCTTATGTAGTTTTATTAACCGGACATCAGTAGTTTAAAATAAAGAACATAATTTACATTTGAATAAATAAAATTTATCCCTGTGAAAAAGATCATTTCAATATTTACAACTGCCTTAATAATCGGCACTTTTTTTTCCTGTAATTCAAATATCCGTCAGGAAAAACGCGGGTTGGTTTTTACAAAGAACGGAGAAGGTTATGTTCATGACAACATACAAAACAGTGTAAAAGCCATTCAGAAATTGGGTGAAGAAAACGGATTTATTGTAGATGCCTCCGATAAATCGG
>JAUWMO010000278.1 GCA_030613125.1 Bacteroidota bacterium
GTCCATTGCAACTACGATTTTTATTATCCTTACAGCACGAACTGAGGAAAAAGAAAATATTCAAAAATTTGGAGATGAATATACCGGGTACATAAAAAAAACTAAAATGTTGATACCATTCATTTATTAAGTTTATGAAAACAAAAAAAATCCTTGCTTCGGTAATTCTTGCTTTTATAATTACTTCAATGCCCGGTGGGTCAATTAGCGATAACACCACAGAGAAAAAAGTTGAGAACAGTATGAAAAAAACAGTAAAACTAAACGGCTCTGAGATCAAAGATCTGATAATTACAATCACTTTTGATAATTATCTATCTAATAAGGCCTTGACAACCGATTGGGGCTTTTCATGTCTGATAAAGGGACCTGAAAAAACTATTCTTTTTGACACGGGTGGTGACGGTTCTGTGCTACTGTCCAACATGGAAAAGTTGGGGATTAATGCAAAAGATATAGATATTGTTGTCCTCTCACATTTTCATGGAGATCATTACGGAGGATTGACCAAATTCCTTGAAAAGAATAATGATGTTACCGTATATCTGCCAACTTCATATTCAAAGGATTTTATTAATAGTGCCAGGGAACTTGGTGCTAAGGTAGTTGAGGTGACAGAGCCTGAGCAAATTTGTAATGGAGTTTTTCTTACAGGAGAAATGGGATCAGATATTATTGAACAGTCAATGATTGTTAACACCAAAAATGGAATGGTTGTAATTACCGGTTGTGCCCACCCTGGGATTGTAAGCATAGTTGAAAAAGCAAAAAGTATAGTAGATAGTGATGTGCTATTTGTAACAGGCGGTTTCCACCTGGTCAGAAAAAGCACAAGTGAAATTAAAGATATTATTACCGCCTTCAAAAAAATGGGAGTGAAATATGCCGGCCCCAGCCATTGCTCAGGCGATGAAACCAGACGGCTTTTCAGTGATGCATACGGAAATAATTACATAAACGTAGGTGTTGGAAAAGTTATATCATTGAATGAGCTGAAATGAAGAAATGGAAGCAAACCTGGAAAATTAAGCTTATTGAAGAATTTAATCCAGACTGGGAAGATTTAGCAGAAGAATAGATTAACTACGTTGAGCTCATCCCTTCGGTCTTCGGTTCTTGCGTTATTCGTTACGCTCATGAGGGCTAAAGCCGTTTGCAGGAATGATATAAGGAAAAGGCAAATTGTAGCTTTGTGAACTATCATTCTGAAGTCGCAGAGTCTAAGGGTCTAAGATTATAAGAGTAACCTTTCGACCTTTCAGGCATTTATTATCTTTGGCATCCTGGTTATTTTAAATTAACGTGAGTTCGATATATTAAATATTGATAAAATGAAAAAGGTTACTCTGATTCTTGTATCATTGCTTTTTTTATTTACGAATCCCATTAGTGCCCAGGGGGTTCCTGACTGGGAAAATCCAAAAATGTTCAATCAGAATAAGGAAGAGCCTCATGCTACCATGATGCTCTTTACAACTACAGAAGATGTAATAGCCAACGATTACAACCTGTCACCTTATTACAAACTTCTAAATGGTGTATGGAAGTTCAACTGGGTACGGAAACCTGCCGCCAGACCGGTTGATTTCTACAAGCCTGAATTTAATATAAACTCCTGGGACGATATTCAGGTACCTTCAAATTGGGAGATGAAAGGCTACGGAATACCAATTTATGTGAACATACCTTATGCCTGGACAAGGGAACCCGATCCTCCTCATGTACGGCATGATTACAATCCTGTAGGATCTTACCGGATGAACTTCACTGTTCCTGACAATTGGAACAATCGAAAGGTATTTATTCATTTCGGAGCAGTAAAATCGGCAATGTATATATGGATAAATGGTCAGAAGATTGGATACAGCCAGGGATCAAAAACCCCTGCAGAATGGGATATTACATCCTACATTCATGATGGCGAAAACATCCTTGCTGTTGAGGTTTACCGATGGTCAGACGGATCATACCTTGAATGCCAGGATTTCTGGAGAATAAGCGGAATAGAACGCGATGTTTATCTTTTTTCTACTCCTTTGATACATATCAGGGATTTCTTTGCCCTGCCCGACCTGGATGAAAATTATCAAAATGGCAGACTTAAAGTAACGGTGGATGTTAACAACTATTTCCCTAAACTAAAAGCAAAAGGTTATTCCCTGAATATCTCACTTCTTGATAAAGACAAAAATGTATTAATTGAGCAGTCCAGTCCAATTGACATTAACAGGAAAACCAATACCACCCTTGTTTTTGAAAGTGAAATTGAAAATCCGCTGAAGTGGACTACTGAAACTCCAAATCTGTACTCTCTTATTTTACAAATAAAAGATAAAAACAATACACAGGTTGAATCTGTTGGGTGTAAGGTCGGATTCAGGAAATCGGAAATAAAAAATGGCCAGTTGCTCATTAATGGGAAGGCCGTTCTGTTCAAGGGTGTGAACCGGCATGAACATGATCAGTTTGAGGGCCATGTAATATCACTGGAATCTATGATACAGGATATTACCATAATGAAGCAAAATAATATTAATGCGGTCCGAACCTGCCATTATCCTGATGACCCCAGATGGTATGAACTATGTGATAAATACGGGCTTTATATTATTGATGAAGCCAATATTGAATCACACGGAATGGGATATGATGAACGAAGCCTTGCCAAAGATCCCGATTGGGAAGAGGCTCATGTAGACCGGATCAAACGTATGATAGAAAGAGACAAAAACCATCCTTGCATCATTGAATGGTCAATGGGTAATGAGGCCGGTGACGGAGTTAATTTCACTGCCGGTTATAAGTGGATTAAAAACCACGACACTTCAAGGCCTGTACATTATGAAAGGGCCCTGCTGGGACCAAATACCGATATATACTGTCCTATGTATGCCCGGATTGAGCACCTCGTGAAGTATGCAAGTGAGAAACAGGAAAGGCCCCTGATTTTGTGTGAATACGCACATGCAATGGGAAACAGTACAGGCAACCTGCAGGAATACTGGGATGTTATTGAAAAATATGACCACCTGCAGGGAGGATATATCTGGGACTGGGTTGACCAGGGACTGGTAAAAAAAAATGAAAAAGGTGAGAATTTCTGGGCTTATGGTGGCGACTTTGGACCTGAAGATGTGCCAAGTGATGATAATTTCTGCAGCAACGGACTTGTAAATCCTGACCGTACTCCCCATCCGGGATTAAAAGAGGTGAAAAAGGTTTATCAGTATGTTAAAATGCTTCCTCATGATCTGGAAAATGGCAAGGTCAGATTCGTAAACAATTATGATTTTAAAAATATCTCTGATCTGGAATTTAACTGGACCATCCTTGCTGATGGTAAACCAATGGCAAGAGGTTCATTGAAACAAATGGATATTGGTCCGGGTGAAAGTCGTATTGTTACCATACCTATACCGGAAGGACCGATTGAACCGGGAACTGAATATTACTTGAATTTCAGTGTGATAACCACAAAAAAATCCCCGCTTGTTCCTGAAGGATATGAAGTTGCGAGTGAACAGATTAAGCTTCCTTTCTATAAAGAAGTTAAAACAATTATCACTGCAAACCTTCCGGTTCTGAATCTCGAAAAGAATGAAAAGTTTTTTGTTTTTTCAGGCGAGAATTTTACCGTTACTATTGGCAAAAATTCAGGAATTATTGAATCATATATTTTCAACGGTGCAGAATTAATCAAAAAAGGACCCGAACCAAACTACTGGAGGCCTCCTAATGACAATGACTTTGGAAATAACATGCCAAAGATATCAGGAATATGGAGAAATGCCGGGAAGAACAGAAAATTAAAAGATATTAAAACAGAGAAAATTCAAAACGGACATTATTTACTGTCTGTTTTTTTTGATCTTCCGGGTACAGGATCGACACATAGTTTAACATATGATATACTGGGTAACGGTGAAATAATTATTAATAACAAATACGTTGCAAGCAAGGATAAGGTTCCTGAGCTACCCCGTTTTGGTATGAACATGTATTTGCCCAGATCCTGTGACCAGGTAACCTGGTATGGACGGGGCCCCCATGAAAACTACCGGGACCGGAAACGAAGTTCTTTTATGGGAATTTATAAAAACACAGCTAAAGGCCTGTACTATCCCTATATCAGCCCTCAGGAAAACGGTAACCGTACCGACACGCGGTGGCTGACAATTACCAACAAGGATGGATCAGGATTTATGGTTACCGGAATGCCCTGTGTGAGCTGGTCTGCTTTGCCTTTCACTGTTGATGACCTCACCCAGGAATCTAGGGGCACTATGCATGCCTGGGAACTGGAAGAGTTGGAGAAGGATTTCATATCGGTGAATATTGACTACCGGCAGCGGGGACTTGGCGGAGACGATTCGTGGCATGCAAAACCACACCCTGAATACAGACTTGAAAAAGATGAATATGAATATAGTTTTGTGATAAGGCCGGTTAATACCGATGACGACCCGGTAAAGTTGAGTAAAACAGTTTATGATCTGAAATAATTGGTTCTCAGTTCTCCCGAAAGATGTTAAAACGTGTGATTTTGGGGTAATTCAAATTAAAATGAATTATTCTATGATGTACCGTGAAGCCTAAGTCAGGCACACTCTTGCCAAAGGCACCTGTTTTCATCACTCTTACAGAAAATCTTCATAACTCTTTGATATTCAACTAGCGTTTTGCTAATTTGGTTGCTGCATTGACGAAAACAGTAGAAAAAGGCTATGTCCCCCTTGAGGGGGTCACCGTAGGTGGGGGGTGGAAAAATGGACTTAATTATTTTATATGATATTGGCTG
>JAUWMO010000313.1 GCA_030613125.1 Bacteroidota bacterium
TACCCAGGCGCGTTTCCTCAATAAAAAACTTTTGTACTTGATTTAATGCCTCTGCATGATTTGATGCCGGCCAGGTATATTCATTTTCCATCGGAGGACGACCCCAACCCTGAAAACCATTCAAATGTTCATCTAATGCGCCAAGGCCGTCTTTCCAGATTTCATTTTTCCACCCTTGAACAGGCAACATGTCGTTGAGCACCCTTTTATATCCGTACAGGGTTACCATCTGACAGGTTTTCTCCTGAATATTCATCTGGCCAATGAGATCATTTATCCTTTCATCTATATTAGCGTGCTGATCCTCATAGATATCCTTTCTCCCGTTTTTATTCAAATCATTCCATCCATTGTGATAGATACTTTTTTGGGCAAAAGTGCCGGATACATTGACTATCAGAATAACAATAATTAAATTTCTTAAAAATCTCTTCATTGCAGAAACTAATATGTGCCTATTAATTTTCTAACGATTACCCTTTCATTCACATTAATATGGCAATAATAAATATTAGAAGTATTTCCTTTCGATCTATTCCAATAAAATTCATACTTGCCTGCTTGCAGAAGACCATCAACAAGTCTGTCTACCTCATGTCCCAAAACATCATAGATTACACATCTGGTTACAGATGCTGCAGAAAGCTCTAAGCATATTTTTGTCTGCCGGCTAAACGGATTTGGATAAACATAACAATCTATTTTATTGTCATTATAGCGTGGTCCGATTTCAGAAAGTAGTTTTTCGCGAGGATTCCAATACGTTGTATCAATCAATAGATCAGGGGAAATGTCGTTCGCAATATCCTCCCATGGTATCAGGTTCACAGGGTGTGGTGAAACATCACCATTATGACATGCAAATATCCCAAAAGAGAAAGTAGAATTCAAGGAACAATTAAGTACATCAATACCATCGGTATCACCAACTCCCGGAATGTAGAATTTCCCGACAAATTCATTGTCGCCATCACGCTCAAATACGGAGAAATAATTTTGCTTCTGGCTGGAAGCAAGCAAATAACCCTTCCCGTTTGCAGAATAATAAATGGCTAATCCTTCCACATCTTCTGCCAAAATTCCATTTTCAATTTCCAGGAACCTAATGTGGTTTGTTGACCCATCTTCATCGGCATGATAAACATATATACCCTGGTTTTCGTTACCGGCATAAAGGAGCGCATTTTCATGATCGGCAACCATCCCTTCGGTGGGGCCATTTGAACCATTTTGCCAGGTCCTTTTATGCTCCATAGCTAAATTTCCAGATCCGCTATCAAAAAAGCGGTATTGCTGGATCATACTACTCTTGTCGCAACCAAAAGCATAAAACTCATTATTGTTTGGGCTGCGATATAAGCAAAATCCGTATAATTCATCGCTCCAGGTATCTGTTGTTAAAGGTGCCCCAAGGCTAATAAGTTCTCCTGTTTGCTTATCAACTTTGAAAAATACAAAACGGGCATCACTTGTAGACCTTTTGTTAAAACCGACAATGTCAATCAATTCCCCGTCAAAGGGGAAATTATAAATAATGTCAATATTGCCCGGCTTATGTTGCATGGAATAAGAATATAATGTTTCTCCGTTAAGGTTATAGACAAATATTATTGATCTGCTTTTATCACTGGCAATAATAGTGCTTAATGCAGGATTATCCGGATGTAACCAGATACACATATCATCCTGGTCACCGCTTTTGCTGTCAACACAAGTGACTTTAATTTCGGCAGCATAAGTAGAGTAAATATTTGAAACTGCAATTAATACTATCGTTGTAATTTGGATTAAAATTCTTTTCAATGTTTTCATTTTTTAGTTTACATATAAACTGTTACCTGATTCACCTGTGATCGGCAAATGCATATTAGATTATATAACCGTAAGGGTTAGTTGAAAATGGTCAATTTCAACTTTTCACGAAATGATCTTATTGATCTGCACCTCTTTTGGTCTCAACCATCACAACTCCATTTGCCCCTCGTGCCCCGTAAACAGTAGCTGCAGGTCCTTTTAGTATATCAATCCGTGCAATGTCAGCTGTTGGGACAGAGGCAAATGTGCTTTCATCGACTACCATGCCATCGACAACCAATAAGGCAGCATCGCTTCCCATAAGTGTATGGCTGCCCTGTACAATAATTTCACCATTAATTATCCGAACTCCCGCGAATCTTCCATTTATTAGCTCATATATATCTGAAAATTGTGAGAAATCAAGATCCTGTCTGTGCAAACTGGATACCGGCATTAAATTATCACTTTCCTTAACGTGCCCATAGCCAACAGCAACATCCCGACTCTTAGGATTTGACTTTAAACTCAAATTCACTAATACAATCTTATTTATCTCCTCAACCTTTACATTTTGGGTTAAAAAACCATGTGCACTTACTTTTAATCTATCTTTTGGATGGCAGGACACGCTGAACAGTCCAAGTGTATCGGTCATGACAACCTGCTTTGTGCTTTTTACTTTTATTTCTGCTCCTATTAAAGTAATATTTTCAAAGGTTGTTACTTTTCCGTGTATAATTCTTTCCTGGCCAAACATCGTGTACGAATTAATCAGTACGGTACCAGAAAGGATAATAATTTGAAAAATTATTCTGTTCATAGGTTATTTTATGAATTTATCTGTCTTCATACCTAGGTATCCGGAAGCTTTGAAAACAGCCTGAATATGCCTCATATGATATGGACACCTTACAGTGTCTTCCGGGCATATTCAGGCCGCTTTGCGTTACAATTAACTCGAAAATAGCTATTTAAGCTAAGAGTAAAAGAGTTAATTTTATTCCAGAATAACTTTGAGAGTTTCCGTTTTATCTTTGGTTATTAAATTAACGAGATAGACTCCTTCTGCTAAATCAGACAGATTAACTTCAGTCATGGAACCGGCAATATTTTGCCTGCTTGCTACTAATTCCCCGCTGATATTAAAAATTTCATAACTGAACTTACCTTTTGAAGGATTCTCAATATAAAGCATTCCTTCAGTCGGATTTGGATAAATTAGCTTAACAAATTCGCTGTTCAAATTCTCGATACCTACAGGTGCCAATTCAATATGCAAAACAGCGGCAGTATTAGTAGGATCACCTTCGTATTTGTCCCAGGACTCAGCTTTCCTTATAACATCCTCTGCTGAAACAGGATTAAATAACATGAACAAAATCCTATTTCCTGATGCCCATCCATCCAGCGAAGTAATTTCATCCAATATTGGTTTTAAATCAGTAGTAGATTCTTCAATGTTTGCATCCCCTTCAGCTACCCATGGATCGGGGACCCATGTAACTTCTGCTGTTGTCCTGGTACGTTTGGAAACATTAAACAGTTCGCTAACATCAATTGTATCTGGTTGTGCTGCAAGTTCTCCCACTATATAAATCGTTACTGCAGTATCTTGCTGATCATCATCAGAAGTAAATTGTATATATGCACTCACAATATGCTGGTCCTTTTCAATTGCCACATCCCTGAAAAGCAACCCAACAATTTGTCCACTGTGATCAAAAGGAATTTCCAGGTCAGAGCTACCTGCATCTACTTCCCCTTGTGTCTCGCTTCCATCATTTGGATCAGTTACTTCTTCAACATCATCCCACGAGTTAGTAATAGGGATCTCAAGATATATACTTTGTGCATTTACCATACAGGTAAATAATAACAAGCTGGTGAAAATTATTGATAATCGCATGTAAAATTTAAGTTTCATAATTTTATTTTTTAATTAGATTTCAATTCTTAATATTTAATAAATTAATTTTATTTTGAAAATTTTCCGGCATCACATGATTTTTTAAGTTAAGTGAATGTACCTCTCCCGGGCATTTTCCTGTTGGTTCTATTGCTTACCATCCTATTATTGTCTTTATAAAGTTTAATTATAACCGGGGTTTTGAACTATTTCTGCATCCAGGTTGGCATCAATTACCACCTGCGGAATAGGCCATAATTCATCCCGTCCAACTTGAAATACATTCCAAAAATCCTCTTCACCCGCATCAGTCAGAGTACGATGTTTTTGAATCCGGTGTACTAATTGCCCTGTCCTGCGCAGCGTATATCTTCTGGTAGGGTACTCGGCCAGTAATTCCCTGGCATATTCGTCAAGAATATAATCC
>JAUWMO010000126.1 GCA_030613125.1 Bacteroidota bacterium
TCGAATCAATTTGTTTTCGGAGATATATATTTCAATGCTGATACTTCTGATCTAAAATTCATATCTGATCGGCCGGGAATTTATGCTTTAGTTGCTGAAAAAGTAAATGCCAGTGTAATCGTTGAAGAGGGAGGTATATTCACATCACAGGTCGATACTCTGCCAGTATATTTTCCGGAAAAAAATTACATCAGTTCAATGGACCTTTTAATGTGGGATATTGAACATGACAGGATCGATATGCTTAATGAACAAAGCAGGAATGACCCTTATCAGCTTGGCTCAGCTCTGGATGAAGGGCAATGGAAAACACCACCTACATTTATTTCCATGAATTCGCGGACCGATTCACTTGGTTTTAAATCAGATTCAGCAGTATACAAGCTGGATGACCATACTCTTGAAGCCCACTATGTTGAATTTCTTGAAATTGCCGATGCATTGATCTTTCCAGGTGGCAGGTCACTGACATTGGAAAAAAATGGTTATATGAGAGGATTCACAAATGCCAGAATTATTGCAAATGGCATGCATGAGCTCTCTGCGGAAAAAATAGATATTTTAGGCAGGAAAGACTATTATGGCTCAGGTTTCTACAACTATAAAGATAAGGATAACAGATTATTAAAAATACGTTTTTCTGACATTATAGTTAATGATAAGGGTCATACTTTTGCTTCCGGTGAAATCACTGCTGCTGATAGCTTTTCATTAAGTCCATGGTTTAGTTTCGAAGGGAAGGTAGTACTAGATGCCGAAAAAGAATTCCTGAATTTTTCAGGAGGTACAATATTAGCACATAATTGCGCTAATATATCACGAAGCCTCATCTCCTTTACCTCAGATATTGATCCGAAAAACGTCAGAATACCGGTACCTGTTCAACCTGTAGCAACAAATGGTGTCAGAATTTATAACGGAATATACATCACTAATGAGTTAACACATGTATATCCGGCGTTTTTCTCAAAGAAAAAAAATTACAGTGATACTCCAATTGCAATTGCAAATGGTTATCTGGAATATGATGAAAGAACAGGACAATACAAGATAGGTGAAGAACAGAAGCTTTTAGATCATTTCCAGGCAGGAAACCTTCTTACATTTGACCGAAATTACTGTAAAGTTTATGGTGAGGGAAAACTTGACCTTGGTGTAAATATGGGGCAACTCAAACTCACCATCGTTGGGAACATTACTGATAACATTGAATTAAAAGATGTCAGGCTCGATCTTGTACTGGGAATGGATTTTTTCTTTGCTCCTGAAGCAATGCAAATTATGGCACAGGAAATCAACTCTGTTCCAACCCTGAAACCGGTTGATCTATCGAGAAATACATATTTAAAAGGCATGACAGAACTTATGGGCAGTAAGACTCAACCAAGCGATGATGATTTGTTGTTCGGCGCTTTCCAGGAAGTAGATGCCAAAACAAGGCATACAATTTTATTCACCCAACTACAGCTGGTTTGGAATGAAGAGTCATCTTCTTACCTTTCAGTTGGAAAAATAGGGATTGGTAATATTGATGGCACACCATTAAACCGGTTAGTAGATGGTTATATTGAGATACAGAAAAAAAGAAGTGGTGATATGATGGATGTTTTCCTCCAGGTAGATGAACGTACCTGGTATTATTTTGGCTATACAACTGGTGTAATGCAATCACTTACTACAAACAGGGATTATCTTGATGTCCTGAGTGAATTAAACACAAATCAAAGAAGGTTGAAGGTTCCCAGTGGCCAGACCTCTTATATTTATATGCCTGCCTCTGACCGGAAAATTGGCAACTTCAGAAGGAGAATGAGGATGGTACTTGAAGAAAATGAATTTGGTGGTTCAGAACAATAATACATTCCGTTAAACCAATCTTATTAACCCCAATTTATTTTATAAAATTTCTAGGTATTTTATGATAATTTATGGTGGTAAAAGTGATTCGAAGCGTATACTATATGAAAGGTAACAGGCTGCCCCTTTTCTCTTTCATTTTAGATCAATTTAATTTATGTTAGTCATTTAATTTGTATTGGTTCGGCAAACCGGTCTGCATCTTTCCTGATCAGATCCAGGAAAAACTGTTCATCCTGAAATCTCTTATCCTGAAGCTCCCATCCGGAATAAAAATAGAATTCCACCGGTTCACCTTCTGCAATCTTAAGATTTGCCATATAGGTCTGAACGATACCTTCACCCACTTCAGGGGCTTCTATTGTTTCTATCAAACCTGAGTTTTGTATTAGTAATGCCATTCCTAATTTCTCACCGTCATATGCCTGGTTATCATGTGTGGCCAGAACAACATATTTCTCATTAGGATGAATAATGATAAGGGAGTCACTATCTATATTAACTATGCCTGTAATAAGACTTTCATTTCCTTTCAGTCCGGATATTGTAACTTTACTTTTATAGAATTGTACTCCGCCCCATATTGATATCTCATGTACCATTTCATATACACCGTCACCTGCATGCCATCCACTAAAGCCCAATCTGAAAACACTACGCAGGGGGCCCTCCGCTAAAATTTCAATTATTCCGGATTCAAGGCTGTCAAATCTATAAACCTTATCATTATTTTTAATAGCAATAGCCCCTGCCCCGAGTGAATTACCAACTTTCAGGATATCCATTCCCCAATCAGCAAGCTCATGATAAGAATGAGCTATAAGCCCAACACTATCCAATACCATTGAGGAAGTTCTTTTACCGAAAATATCAAAACCGTTGCGGGCATCATAATAATTCCTGAAAGCCACTTTGTCGTTCTCCCAGGCCGGACCTTCCATCTGAAAGTACTTCTGAGTTGTAGGTGAATCTGATGTCTTCAATCGATTGGCAAAACTGAGCTCTGTATGCACCGAATCCATGTTGGCAAACCTGATATTGGAACGAACAGTATATTCAGGAATCTGGTTCTTTTCAACAAAAGAAACAATGACCTTTTTAACTGAACCAGGCTCAAGATCAACCAGGAAGAACAATTCATCCCAATTGCCGTCTTTATCCAGATCATCAGCCTGGGAAGGTATCTCAACACCCTTTTCATCTTTCAGGATCGGTATTAATACTTCAGGAACTGATGCAATCAGCGAGACCAGGTTATCTCTTGTAATAACAACAGCTTCATCTGTTCTTATCATATCAGAAGGATTGACCAGGGTGATTATTTTATTATCCTCATCAGGCTTACAGGAAAAAAATGATAATGTGATCAATAAAAACAATACTAGATTTTTCATAAGAATTATATGTTAAAATTAAACTGCTTATCAATTATTAATCATCCTTCATCCTTTTCTTCGCCCTTTCTCTCCTTCGCCCCCTCGCTCTTTCTCTCCCTACTCCTCTCCTGCATGGCTTCCCAGTGTAGCCAGAATACCACCATCGACATAAAGCACATGGCCATTTACAAAATCAGAAGCTTTGGAAGCAAGGAATATAGCTGCACCAGCCAGTTCTTCAGGTTCTCCCCATCTACGTGCCGGAGTTCTCTTAATTATAAACTCGTTGAACGGATGCCCTCCCACTCTTATAGGAGCCGTTTGCTCGGTAGCAAAATAACCGGGACCTATACCGTTAGCCTGAATACCAAACCTTGCCCATTCATCTGCCATTTCCTTCGTAAGCATCTTTAAGCCTCCTTTAGCTGCGGCATAGGCGCTAACTGTATTTCTGGAGACTTCACTCATCATAGAGCACATATTTATGATCTTCCCTCCTGATTTCCGCGACAACATGCTCTTCACCACGTGCTTTGCCATGATAAAAGGTCCCACAACGTCTATGTCCAATACCTGCCTGAAATCCTCAACCTCCATTTCAAGTATGGGGATCCGTTTTATAATACCTGCATTGTTTACCAGAATATCAACAGGGCCGACTTCTTTTTCAATTCTTTGCAGATATTCAATTACCTGGGATTCATTAGTAACATCAAACAAATAGGTGGCAGCATCAATGCCTTTTTCAGTATACTGAGCCTTGGCTTTATCAAGCTTTTCCTGTAAAATATCATTCACAATGATTTTTGCACCTGCTTCAGCCAGCGCTGTGGCAATAGCCATTCCCAGCCCGTGTGTACCACCGGTAACCAGAGCTGTTTTCCCGGTCAAATCAAATAATTCCAAACTCATTTTTTGTATTTTTTAATTGAACAATATTTTTCCTTTAAAATCATCTGTATACGCGGCCTGAAGCATCACCTTTCATAAGTTTTTCTACCTCACCCACCGTAACCATGTTAAAATTTCCATAAACAGTATGTTTGAGACAGGAAGCAGCCAGGCGCAACATGACTTCTCCAAACGTAACTATCTTCTTCATCACTATTTAATTGTTATAATTTATCATCTAAGGTCAACCGGTTCGCAAAAGTCCATATCCCCATAATCAAGATTCTCGCCTGCCATTCCCCAGATAAATACATAATTTGAGGTGCCGGAAGCGGAGTGGATAGACCATGGCGGAGAGATCACAGCTTCTTCATTTTGTAACCATATATGCCTGGTTTCTTTTGGATCTCCCATAAAATGGCAGATTGCCTGCCCCTCCGGGACCTCAAAGTAGAAGTATGCTTCCATCCGGCGGCTATGCACATGGGCCGGCATAGTATTCCAAACACTACCTGTCTTTAGTTCGGTCATACCCATCTGCAACTGGCATGTTTGCACAACACTATTAACAAGCAATTTATTAATCTCCCGTTCATTAGAGGTCTCGAGAGAACCAAGATTTACTTTTTCAGCATCCTTTAAAGTCACTAATTTCACGGGATATTCTTTATGGGCATTTGCTGAATTGAAATAATAACGGGCCGGATTTTCAGAATCTTTACTTTTAAAAAAAACATCCTTGCTACCCTTACCAACATAAAGAGCATCTTTGTAGTTCAGTTCATAATCCTTGCCGTCAACACTAACCAGCCCGGCGCCACCTACATTAATGATTCCTATCTCCCGCCGCTCGAGAAAATAATCAGCTTTCAGGGGATCAATAGATTCCAGTTTCATGTCCTGATTCACGGAAACCGCGCCACCTACAATATAACGGTCGTATAATGAATAGACCATATTAATCTCATCAGAGACCATGATGTTTTCTACCAGAAACTCTTTTCTGATCCTTTCCGTATCATATGCCTTTACATCATCAGGATGAGTTGCATACCTCACTTCATAATTTTGTACCATAATTTAATTATTAAAATTTCACATAACTATTAAATTTTAACTTTTCTCTGCGATGATCTGCGGATCAATAGTTTTGGGTTCAGTATTATTTTCCTGGGAACAAAGTTACCAGCACCCCGATTAACCTCCTCAAGAAACAGTTCTGCACAATACTTCCCAAGTTCATCACTGTGTTGGTCAACCGATGTAAGACCGGGATCGATCAATGAGGTGAACTTTTCATTGCTAAAACCAACCACCCCGATCTGATCGGGAATTTCATAAGTCTTTTCTTTTAAGTAAAGGAGCGCTCCAAGAGCAGAATAATCACTTGCTGAAAAAATAGCATCCGGCGGGTTGTCCATTTTCATTAATCTTTCTGCATCCCGTTTTCCTGCCTCAACAGTAAGGTCATTTTGAATGATAATTCTTTCATCAATCTTCAGATTGCTTTTTTCAAGGGCTCTGATATAACCATCTTTCCTGTTTCTATATACATTTAAGAAATCAGGTCCGCCAAAATGAGCAATTCTATTATATCCCATTTTTACCAGATGCGAAACTGCTTTAAAGGAACCATCAAAATCATCAATCATTATCTTTGTGACATCCATTTCTTCACAAACACGATCGAAGAATATTAAAGAGATGCCTGCCTCAACGACTTTTTCAAAATGGCAGTGCTCCCTTGTTTCAAGTCCAAGAGAAACCAGTATCCCATCTACCCTGCCATTGAGTAATGTATTTATATACTGTTGCTCTTTCTCTAACCGGTCATGAGTTTGGCAAATAATCACGTTATAACCTGCCTCAAATACCACATCTTCAATACCGGAAATCACACTGGAAAAAAAATCCCGGTTAACACGTGGGACAATGACTCCTAAAGTATTGCTCTTCCCACTTCTCAATCCGGAAGCAATAGCATTTGGCTGGTAGTCATACTTTTTAGCCAACTCCCTTACTGCCTCTTTCATTGCTTCGCTTATACCAGGCAGATCCCTCAGAGCACGGGAAACAGTTGAAGGAGTGGTATTCAATTCTTTAGCCAGATCTTGTATGGTAACTCTCTTTTTCATTCAGAGTATATATCCACATTCTAAGAAAGTGGTGTTCTAAGCTAGACTAAAAAGTATGATGCAAAATTAGGAAGAATTATCAATTTACACAAACGTTTGTATTTGTTGGATAACCTCATGAATAATTTATAAATAATTGATTTCCTGTCTGAAACGAATCCACTTGTTTGAATTTCCAAAAGTTTATATCATATATATTAAGTGAATTTTGATATTTTTAATATTATTCCACCTCCTGATTTCATATTTAATAATTATTTATTTAAATGTATATGAATTACTTAACCAATCAGGAACAAACGTTTGTGTAATTTATCAACATCAGGAAAAAATTATTATTTTTACAGATGATTTGTCAAACCATTAAAATTTGAGATCCATGGCGAAGTATTCAAGAATTGAAGTTGCTTCAAAGATGTATGAAACCGGTCTCATTCCTGTATTTTATCAATATTGATACTGAACAACATGCACATTTATTTGAAAGCCAGAGCAAGATTGTATCGGGCATCAATTTTCTTTCTTTTTCTATTAGTTTTTAGTCAATGTATGAATACTGGAGGTGGCAGATCATTAAAGCTTGCACATGGTTTGCCAACTGATCATCCTGTCCATCTCGCAATGGTTTCAATGGCAGAGAATTGTGCAAAGCTATCTGAAGGAAATCTCACAATTGAAATCTACCCAAGCGGACAACTGGGTTCAGAGCAACAATGTGTTGAATTGCTCCAAATAGGAAGTCTGGCAATCACTAAAGTTTCTGCAGCTGTATTGGAAAGCTTTACTGATGATTACAAGGTTTTGGGACTTCCATATCTGTTCAGGTCGAAGGAACATGCTTTCAAAGTCCTTGACGGTGAAATCGGGCAGGAATTATTGCTAAGTACTGAAAAAAAATGGATCAGGGGCCTCTGTTTTTATGATGCAGGAAGCAGGAGCTTTTATACAATTGACAAAGCTGTTTTAACGCCTGACGACTTGGCTGGATTGAAAATCAGGGTAATGAAAAGTAAAACTGCTTTGGAAATGGTCAAAGCCCTTGGTGGATCTCCTACTCCTTTGTCATGGGGAGAATTATTCACTGCCCTCCAGAGCGGAGTGGTGGACGGTGCTGAAAACAATCCACCTAGTTTCTATACCTCACACCATTATGAAGTTTGCAAGCACTATTCCCTTGATGAGCATACATCGGTTCCTGATGTCCTGATCATCAGTAAGAAAATCTGGTATGGGCTTAGTAAAGAAGAACAGGGTTGGCTGCAGAATGCTGCTAACGAATCGGTTCCTGTTGAAAGAAAACTATGGGCTGAATCGGTTGAAACATCGTTGAAGGAAGTTGAAAAGGCCGGGGTTAAGATATATTATCCAGATAAAAGCCTGTTTTCTAATAAAGTTGATAATATTTATGACAGCTATAAGGAACACCCAACTATTTATTCCTACATACAGAGGATCAAAGCTGTACAATAAATGAGAAAGAACATGAGAGCAAAAATTGACAGAGTCCTTGAGATCATCCTTGTATTAGTAATGTCTATTCTTGTCCTGGATGTTTTATGGCAGGTAGTTAGCCGTTATGTTCTAAGCTCACCAAGTTCATTTACTGATGAACTTGCCGGATATCTTCTAATCTGGGTTGGTTTATTAGGAGCAGCTTATGTGGCGGGAAAGAATGAGCACCTTGCTATTGACCTGATGCTTCAAAGATCGGGACCGGTACGAAAGAAAATTCTGACGATGATAATCAATATTAGCATAGTACTTTTTTCATTTTTTGTTTTTCTTGCCGGAGGCATCTGGCTAGTCTATACACGATTCGTTCTTGAGGTTAAATCCGCCGCTCTTGAAATCCCTTTGGGATATGTGTATTTGATACTTCCATTCTCCGGTTTACTTATAGTATATTATACAATCGACAATATTCTCAGAACCAACAAACAATCATTATAAAAAATGGACTATTTTGGGATACTTGTTCTTGTGATTAGCTTCATTGTCTTACTTTCTATTGGAGTGCCTATTGCTTTCAGTATTGGTATTTCAGGCATCCTGACTATGCTGGTATCAATTGACATGCTTCCGGCATTTACAACTTATGCGCATAGAATGGCAACTGGTCTAGATAATTTCGCTCTTCTTGCAATCCCCTTCTTTATATTGGCAGGAAATATAATGAACAAGGGAGGTATCGCCATCCGATTAATTGATTTTGCCAGGGCAATTGTGGGAAAAACCCCCGGAGGGCTTGCATTTGTAAATATTTTTGCAAATATGCTTTTTGGTGCCATCTCAGGCTCTGCCGCTGCATCTGCTTCAGCAATAGGAAGTATAATGGGGCCCGAAATGAAAAAAGAAGGATATGATCAGAACTTTAGCGCTGCCGTAAATATTAGTTCTGCCACAACGGGTCTTTCCATTCCTCCGAGTAATGTTTTAATCGTTTATTCGCTTGCAAGCGGTGGAGCATCCATCACTGCCCTGTTTATTGCCGGTTATGTTCCTGGTATCCTGACAGGCTTAGCTTTAATGATAACATCATTGTCACTGCTTATATATAAAAAAAGAGGTAGCAGGGGGGTAATGATAACCCTTGGAAAAATTCTTATAGTTACTGCATTGGTCTTATTGTTTTTGACCGCTCTGAATTATGTTGGTAATAATCTTGGTCGTCCGGCTATGCGGTTAATCCAGGCAATCCTCGGAATTGGAACCCTGATATTTATTATAAGACGCACTATAATTTATAAAGACAGAGCAAAGCTTGGGGCACTTAAGTTTCTTGATGCACTTCCAAGTTTAATGATGCTTGTTATTGTTATTGGCGGAATTATTGCCGGTTATTTTACTGCAACAGAGGCTTCTGCGGTAGCTGTTTTATATTCTCTTGTTCTCGCATTTATCTATAAAAAGTTGAAATGGAAAAATCTTCCTGAAGTATTTATACGGTCAATAAAAACTACATCTATTGTGCTCTTGCTTGTTTCCGCAAGCATGGGACTTTCATGGATTATGGCCTTTGAGAACATACCCCAAAATGTAAGTGCCGGCTTATTAAGTTTAAGCGATAATCCATTTGTAATCCTTCTTGTAATCAACCTGAT
>JAUWMO010000310.1 GCA_030613125.1 Bacteroidota bacterium
TTGTGTATTTTGCTCCTATGGTTCTGCAAAATGTCCGCCTGAACAAAAAAAAGCATTACCCAATTGAGGCACCAGACCCAATCGAGGCGATTAAAATAAGAATGGAGGAAATGTAAAATGACTTCCTTAGTGAGCATATACTCCAAATCGCGTGATCCATCTGTTATGAAGAGAAGTACTTTAGGAATGTCTTTCCCGCACGAAACAAATAAGGTGGCTGATAGCAAAAGAAGAAATAATTGTTTTATAGCTTTCCTCCTTGATGTCATGTTTTATTGCCAATATCGGCATGACAGTAAATATCCAACATATAATACAGTTGAACTTCAACTTCAAGCCGGGAATAAAATCCGGTTCTTCAGCCGGATAATTATTCCCAACTGAAAGAATGCTATTGAGTTTTCGATTTTTCTTCCATGTATTTCATCGCCTCCTGAAATTCTTTCTTATATTCTTCAAGGTCAATTTGAGCCCCCTGAATTATCATACTCCAGTGCCTGGTCTGGGCGCCATAGGCAACCGCTTCTTTTAATTCTTCATCCGTTGCTCCAAAAGCTTTGGCCGATAAGGTGTGGAAATAAAGGCAGTAGTCGCATGGTATCTGTGCAGCGACGGCAAGCTGTATCAGCTCCCTATTTTTCGGGTCAATACTGCCCTGCGGCCCGGTTAATTCTTTGAAAGCCTGCCAGGCCCCGGGAAGTGCATATTTTGGAAATGCGTCAAATATTGAAAGAAAAGTTCCGAATGTTTCGGTAATCTCTTTTTTAGCTTCTTCATAAGCCTGCCCACTGTCTTCCTGTGCAGATAAGGTCATGATGAAAACGGACAAGGCAACAATAAAAATCGTTCTCTTGATTACTGTTTTAATAAAATGTTTCATAATACTACTTTTTTAAAAATTCAATTAATATAAAAATGCAATTATTAATAATCGTTAAAAATAAAATTATTAATAGTTGTTCCCCGGGGATTGTTTAGAATAGAATTGGAATTACCTCAAGATATGTTCAGTCATGGATATGGAAAGATCAAAAAGAATCAAGATTTCCTGTCCTCAATTTGAAGAAATGGCAGGCAGGGGAATAATATGTAGTTTAGAATTAATTTTAATGTTGAACAATCTCCTTTATGTTATAAAAAGGCCTTTTTGTCTTTTTATAAAAAATGTTTAATTTTGTGATGAATAACAAGATTTGCAAATTATGCTTACAAAAGGAACAGAATATGCAATTAGGGCATTGGTTTATATTCAATTACAGAGCTGGAAAGATAAACGTCCGGGAATTGTTGAAATTGCAAAAGAAATAGAAGCTCCTGAACAGTATTGTGCAAAAATATTACAAACACTTGCTCGCCATAAGCTGGTAAAATCTATGAAAGGCAGAGGTGGTGGGTTCTTCTTTGATGAAGCCAATGAAGAAATAACGCCTTATGATGTTATTCATGTTATGGAGGGTGATGATATTTTTAACAAATGTGGTTTTGGATTGAAGAACTGTAATAATGATAACCCTTGTCCTGTGCATAATAAATATGTAAAAGTAAGAGATGCTTTTTATGACATTGTTGTATCTGAAACAATTCAATCTCTTTCTGAGAAAATTATTAATGGTAAGGCGGTTTTAAAAAGATTAACAGTTTAGTTTTTCATATTAAGGTTAGTGATGCATATTAATAATAAATACTCCTTGTTATTAACATTCTGGGCAGGATTTGTTTGTTTAAAAAATTTTATGGAAGCCTGGTATTAATTTAAAACAAGAGTATAACCTTACCTCTTGGTATGGGATAAGTATAATTGAATTTATGGAAAAGAATAAAATCATACTTGAAATAAATAGGTTGAGGAAAGAAAAAAGGCAAAAAAACCGATTCAAAAAATGCTGGAATTATCAAAATAAAAACATTTAGCTTTTGAAAAGAGATTTTTTTTGAATTGAAATATCTGTTAGAAAAATAGCTTTAAGGAATATATGAACCTAAAAAAATACATATCAGAACTTAAAAGACGCCGGGTAATCAAGGCAAGTCTGGCATATCTAATAGTGGCATGGGTAATTGCGGAGGTAGCATCAGTCGTGCTACCTACATTTAATGCACCGGCCTATTTTATGAAGACCCTTCTGTTGATCCTGATTATTGGTTTTCCAATTAATTTAGTTTTTGCATGGATCTATGACCTTACCCCGGAAGGAATTAAGAAGACTGAAGATATTGATCAAAAAACACCAAAATCAAAGTTAACAAACAGTCGCCTTAATAAAGTAATTATTGCTTCATTGTCTATAGTTGTAGTTCTTTTACTTTTCAAGATATTTTGGGATTTACCAGGTAATAAAAAGGGGGAAACAGAAAGCAGTGAAATTATTGAATCAGTTGATAATGATGAAAAATCAATTGCTGTCCTTCCTTTTAAAAATTGGAGTGGAGATTCGGATCTTGAACCTTTCTGTGATGGCATGACAGATGCGGTGATTACAAGACTTAGCAAAATTAGATCGCTGGGTAAGGTCATTTCCAGAACATCTGTGATGAAGTACAAGGGAACTGATAAAAGTGCGACGGAAATTGCGAAGGAACTGGGTGTTACACATATTCTGGAAGGCAGCTTTCAAAAATCAGGGAACCAGGTGAAGATCAATCTCCAATTAATTGATGGGAAATCTGATAACCATTACTGGTCTGATGAATACTCAGGTGAATGGAATAATGATACCTTTAAAATCCAGGCTGAGGTAGCTAAAAATGTAGCAATGAATATGGATGCTCAGATTACAGACATTGAAATTAAATCTATTCGGAAAATACCAACCAACAATGATGAGGCTTACAATTTATTTCTTAAAGCAGAGTTTCAAAGAAATAAACAAAGCGAAAGTGCTTTCGAAAATGCTATACCGCTGTACAAACAGGCAATCGCACTAGATTCAAGTTTTATAGAGGCATATGTTGGTCTGGCAACTATCTGGCAAACTGGTGGGCTGGTTTGGGGAATCTATAACGAGCAAGAAGCCTGGAAAAATTCAAAAAAACTATTACAAAAAGCGCTTGAAATTGATAGCACAAATATTCAAATAAAGGACGAATTGTACTTAGGTTGTTTTTACTATGACTGGAATTTTACCTTGGTTGAGAAATACTTTCAGCTTAAATTAACAGAAGCTATTACTAAAAATTGGGGCCTAGTTGATACCGACTATCTTATCAAAACAGGGAGGTATAATGAGGCCCTTTTACAGATAGATAAGAGAATTCTGTTTGACCCTTCATATTCTGTCTATTATATGTTTAAGGCTGAGATATTCATGTTTCTTGGCAAAGAAAATAAGGCAGTTGATTTATTAAAAACCAACGATCAATTATACAGTGATGATTATTGGTACTTACGGGGATCTGCAAAACTATATTACTATCTTGAAGAGTATGAAAAATCCCGAAACCAGCTAAATAAGTTTATGGCTAATTTTCCAGAAGAAAAATCACCGATTATATTATGGTTAAATGCTGTGTATCATCATATGGATGGAGACAACAAGGAGGTTGAAAAATATTTAGGTAAATTAAACGAAAGATATAACGATAGTGCCTCTGGAAGTCCGGCGTGGTTTATAGCTCTTTACTACTGTACGCTTGAGGATTACGAAAATGCTTTTATATGGCTGCAAAAGTCGTACGACCGACATGAAGTGGAAATGACCTGGTTCAGGGAAGAACCTCTATTGATTCCTATCAGGGATGATCCGCGATATAAAAAGCTTTATTTGAAGATCGGATTCCCAAAAAGATCATAGACATCCTGAGGAAATAAAATAAAATTATAAATACTTGAATTTAAAAAAATACATATCAGAACTTAAAAGGCGGCATGTATTCAAAGCCGGCATTGCATATTTAATTGTGGCATGGGTAATTGCTGAGGTGGCATCAGTTGTGCTTCCTACCTTTAATGCACCCGCCTATTTTATGAAGACTCTTCTTTTTATCCTGATCATCGGTTTTCCAATTAATTTAGTTTTTGCATGGATCTACGATATTACTGCGGAAGGAATTAAGAAAACAGAGGATATTGATCAAAAATGGCTAAGATCAATACAAAATAACAGTCGCATTAATAAAGTATTTATCGCTTTTTTATCTGTTGTGGTT
>JAUWMO010000155.1 GCA_030613125.1 Bacteroidota bacterium
TATATGCTGATGCTCCTTATCCAACTAATATAAGAAATGTTTTTACCCTGAATTTTCTTCCCTATTCCTTTGGTGGGTATAACGGATCTATTGAAGAATTTTATAATATAATCAAAACCGACTGGTATGATGAAGACAGGATTGATTCATTAAACAGGGCTACATCTGGTTTTGTTAATTTTGTTACCATGCATCAAAGGTTCAGCCTGGAGCCGGGGGAGACTAAAGAAATACGTTATTTCAGGGGATGGCAGGGGCAGGATGAAAATATCAATGAATTATATGATCAGGTTTCCCTATTAAAGTCGATACATCTGCAATCATTTTTAAATGATAATATTGATTTGTTTAAATCTGTTCCCAGAATTGATTTTGATACAAAAGATGAGAAACTTATTTATTTGGGGGCCTTTAACCTTTCCAGAGGGAGTATGCTTCCGCCCTCAGGAAAGACCAGTTATAATTATTATGTTTTCTCAAGAAATCCAAAATGGGGGTGGGGGCACGGTCATCAGGTCCTGCATGAATCACTTTCGATGATGGCATATGCCTATCTCGATGCCTCCTCAGCACAAAACTCGCAAAGAGTATATATGGAACAACAAGGAAAGGATGGATTGATTGCGTATCGTCATGGTCCGAGAGGACCTCAAACATACCCTCATAAAGGGAAACCAACAACCTCTGCTCCATTTTTCAGTTGGATAAATTGGGAAATTTATCAAGTGAGTATGGACCATGAATTTCTTGAAGAGGCATATGATTCAGGGACCAGGTATTTAGAATGGCTGATAAAAAACAGAGACACAGATAAAGATGGTCTGTTTGAATGGGGCCCATATGGTTTAATTGAGAATGTTCGCGATTGGTATAATGTTATTTTTCAGGTTTCAAAAGAAAGGTATCTGGATATTGATAAGGAAGATATTTCGGATGAACTTGAATGTCTTGACCTTTCACTGATGATTGTTAAGGAAATGAGGTGTCTGTCAAAAATGGCAACTAAGCTTGGCCGGAAAAAGGAAGCAAAAAAATGGAGCCATCATGCTGATCAGGTTTCAGCATTGATCAATGAGGTTATGTGGGATGAAGAAACAGGTTTTTATTATCATGTTGATAAAGTCAACCATACCTTTAAATTCATGGAACGGGACCTGAAAAGGGCTGAAATAATTGGCTTCCTGCCTTTATGGGCCGAAGTTGCACCAAAAAACAGAGCTGACCGGTTAATAAAAAGACTGACTGATCCTGATCAGTTCTGGAGAAAGTATGGAGTGCCAACCCTGGCAGCAGATGATCCTTTCTACAGTCCGTATGTTGATTATTGTTGCAAATGGAATGGGCCTGTGTGGTTGTTATGGGACTATATGGTTTTTGAGGGACTGATAAATTATGGTCATACAGAATTAGCAAGTCAACTCGCCGATAAAATGATACTTGCTGTGAAAACACAACTTTCGCTCAATCACAATTACTGGGAATCTTACAGTCCTGATAATGATGTTCTGAACTGTCCCACGAATTATATATGGGATGCCATTATAGCTAAATTGCTGATTGAGGTTTATGGTGATTAGCAGATCGAATCTCTGAGGGACCATCACCAATAATATAAGCTGTTAATAATCAGCGTGTTTTATTGATAGATCATAAAGCCTGAGTCAGGCACACTCTGCGTATCCTCTTTACGGTTAATAATAAAAATACGGTTTCGGTCATTTAGTTGGTTTCCCCTGAATTAACATACCAATACAGGTATAATATTCTTCAATTTCAATATCGCTGGCATCGTGGGCAAGTATAGACATTTCAATAATAAACTGTTTGGTTTTTTCAATACCAAATCCTAAAGATTCAAGATAATCATCATCCTTGTTATCATATATCACTTTTTCCGAAATTGGATCAAGCAATTTGAAATGAATTGGATAATATTTCTTAGTAGTACAAAAGGACATTATATATTCTTTGTTTCCATAGAAAATAACATTATATTTTAGTGTATATCCAACACCGATCATATCGCTTCTCGACTGACCAAAAATTTGATAAGGTCTTTTAACATCTATTTTACAATCACCTAATTTATGGAAGTTTTCACAATATTGTCCATGAACAGTTATGGTTGTAAGAACTGAGACAACCAGAATGAATTTGATGTATTTAAAAAATTTCATAGTATTGTTTTTATTTAGTTAATGATCTCAAATACCTGTTATTCCATTTCGGATAGCAAGAATTTCTTTTTTCATTTTTAAATAATCCTGCTCTGAAATTATAAGTTGTTCACCCCCTGAAATGAATAATTTACCCTCATCTTTTTCGGTTACTACTAGTTCGGTTTCTTCTGATACCAATTGATCAAAGATTTCTTTTATTTGATTCAGGTAAATAATAATATTTTTAACATTGGTATCATCTTCGTACATACTGGACCGTGAGAGCAAGTTATCAAAAGGATATTTTAATTCACTTAATTGTTGTATTACCGGATCATTTTCCGAATATTCCTCAACAAATTGTAAGACAAGATATAAGCTTTCTATATAGGCACCCGTTGAAACAATTGCCAATGTGTTTTCCTTTTTACTGATTTCAAAAAAGTTGAACATCTGCAAGAATGCTTCATTGGATATATAGACCAGAGAATCGACTATATTAATATTTTCCTTTGCACGGGTTAATAGCGATTCAAATATTTTGGAAGATACTCCAACCTGGATGCCTAGTGATTTTATTGCTTCAAGATAATCAATACATTCACCTAACCTTCCAAATTTTGCAGAATAAGCCAGATCTGCAATGTAAACTCCAAGATTTAAAGCCTGGGATCTTGAATCTAAATAATCATCCAAATGATCTACAGAATTAACCATATCAGGTTTGTACTGAATGTCGGCTTCATAAAAGCGTTCAATAATTTCTCCCGGTGTTGGAATAAGAAATAATAGATCTTCATTTATTTCAGATTTCCAGTCACTTGTGTCAATCATTTCCAAGTTAGAATCTTTTTGTTCAGAATCTCCGGTTTTGGACTTTTCAAATTTACAGCACGGAAGTCCCGTACATAGACCTGTAAAAATCAGTATTAATACATAATGTCTCTTCATAGTTTTATGATTTATAGTTAATAATAATGTGGTATTTATATTTTATTTTTTTATTTTGTTTTTATGAAGTACTGTATTTAAGAATAAAATACTCTTTTTTATAATATCAGCTATTAACATGGTATATAAGAAGAAGATCATTATCCAAATCACAATAATATTAAATACCAGGGTATCAATGTTTAAGTAACCTACTGTTTTTTTTCCTGAAAAAAAATGAGCACGGCCAAAGTTTGATGCAGGGTATTTATATATAGGAACAGCCTTCTGAATAAGTTTATCCTTGTACTCATCTGTTTTTCGTAATTCGTTAGTACTCAGAACCAAGTCAGATACTCTTATATTATGATAATCCTTTTTGAGCCTTACAATATCTTTCCTGCTCATCCCATGATCTTTTAGCTCATTAATTATCCTGTCCTTCTCATAATTTAAGGAACTGATCCTCTTTGCTAATGGTACCTTCAGTTTCTCAAGGTAGAATTTTGTATCACGAATTACGTTTTCATTATAATGATCTATATTAAAAACCAGAGAATTCTGTGGTCGTAGTTCCCTACTCAGATCTTCAAATGAATTAGACATAATTTTTATGTTTTTTTCAGCCTCAATTCTGTTACCCTCCTTTAAAAATCTCTTAGTATCATCAAGTTTGTTGTATAGTTCCGGAATAAGGTAGTCTAATTTATATGTAAGGTTTCCAATCTGTTGATCTGTATTAAAAAAATGTTTTTGGTATTTGTTGTTCTTAAACTGATTAACCATTAGGGCTTCATATGCCCACCTGGATGGCATCAGGTCGCCAATTACCGGGACAAATTCGTGTGAAGTTACATTGTAATGGAGTTTGTCATATTTAACAATAACTCCGGACAGAAGAATAAATGGTACCAGAATAAATGGTATGTTAATATAAATTGCTATGACAGACTTCAAGCTCGCGGAAATATTTAATCCGAGCATAACGGCCAAACAAGCTGCTGAAAATAAAACCAGCCAGTAACTGAAGGTTAATCCTTTAATTTGCAGGATGAAGTTTCCCAGAACAACAAAAATCAACATCTGGATAGCTGAAAGAAAAAATAGAAATACTATTTTGGAATTCAGATATGAAATCCTGCTTAAATTCAGGAAAGATTCCCTTTCAAGGATTTTCCTGTCTTTTATTATTTCTTCAGCGCTGATGATCATTCCAATAAACAGAGCAACAATAACGCTCATAAAAATATAGGCCGGTAAGTTTTCATTTCTGCTGAATACATATTCTGTTGGATTGAAGTCAGTTCCGCTGGTATATTTGGTAAAGTATCCCAGAATGACTGCCAGTAGGGGAGGTATTAAAGATACCAGAATTAAGTATTGTTTATTAGCGACTTTAGATAAAAAGTTCCTGATACTGAAAGTGATAAATTGACTGATTAAGCCAGGTTTATTAAACAGATTTTCAGTGATCTTATTTCTGTCAGTATTGGATTTTAATTTTGGTTGAATATTTTGAAGAAATAATTTATACCAGTCTTTGGGTGATATCTGACGTTCCTGGGTAAACTCACCCAACTCGTTAACCTGTTTTGCTTCAATTATTTGTAAGATATCATCCGTGTGTATATTACCACATAATTCACATTCATTTTCCGCGGCATCTACTCTTCGGGCAATTTTTTTCAGATATGTCAGGGACTCATGGGGATTTCCATAGTAAACAGGATGACCTCCAGTGTCGAGAATTAACAATTCATCAAGTAACTTGAACAGGATTGAAGATGGCTGATGTATGTTCACCATTACGAGTTTTCCATGTAATGCCTGTTCTTTTAACAGTTGCATTACATTCTCAGAATCTGTTGAAGATAATCCGGAGGTTGGTTCATCAACAAATAGAATATAAGGCTCCCGAATCAATTCCAGTGCGATATTCAATCGTTTTCGCTGACCACCACTGATAAACCTGTTTAAATGTGTTCCAACTTGCAGGTACTTGATCTGATGCAGGTCCAGATTATACAGTGTTTTGTTTATCAATTCTCCGATCTTTTCTTCACTAATATTTCCAAAACAAAGTTTGGCATTATAATAAAGGTTTTGATATACGGTTAATTCTTCGATTAAGAGATCATCCTGTGGAACATAGCCGATAATTCCTTCTACTTTTTCTTTTTCCAGTTGGATATCATATCCATTTATCAATACCTTTCCTCCATCTAATTCGTATGAGCCATTTAATACTTTCAGCAGGGTTGACTTACCTGTACCGCTTCCACCCATTATACCAACAAGTTGTCCGGACTCAGCAGAAAAGCTGAACTTTTGGATGCCATCCATACTTTTCCTAAACTTAAAATCAATATTCAGGGCCTGGAAATTTATTGGCTTAAGTTCTCTTTTCCTAAGGAAGCTTGTAATAATATCACTATAATAAACCGGAATGATGTCTGCGCCCCTTATCGCTGAACCTTTAGGCATTATATATATTTTTTTAGGAAAAATATACTTACTGTTTGATTCCAACCTGTCCTCTCCGACGTAATAATAAATATATAAGGCTGCCTGCAATATTTCCAGAAAGAAGATCTGTCCATTAAGCTTATCTTTATGCAAATGGTTAATTTCAGTAAAACTAAAAGACCTGTCTTCACTTACAACCAATATTTGATCCTTATTTGGCACTTTGTAAAAGTGGTCAGTTATAAAATACCAGCAGTTATCAAAATCCTCCTGGTTAATCATTAAGCCGTCTGCTATAGTTTTAACAGCGTCGGTTATCGTTTGTTTGAATTCTGTTTCTGAATAGGAATACCTTTCGAAGTGCTTGGTAAACTGGATCAGGCTGAACAGGATCAGAAACTTGTTTTTGACATGAAGCTCTTTATTGATTTGCATACAAATTGTCATTAGCTTTACCGACAGGGAAGCTGTTCTTTTACTCTCTTTTTTTCTGGTGCTACTTTCTAGTCGCCTGAGGTCTTCTTCGAATATTTTAAGATATTTTGCAGCAAGTTTTGAACTAAATTGTTGGGAAAGGTACGAGTCAACAAAATTTCTTGACAGGACTGAAACGACATCTTTGTTAATGCTTGTGATAATGGCAAATAACTGCATTAGGGCATTTAACATAGATTCTGTCATAACATTTCAAATATTATTGTCTTTTCAGATAATATTAAGATCTGTTAATTTGTGTTTAATGAGTTAAAGATCAATTTTATCGATAGCCTGTTATTGTTACAAGAACATCTTATTTGACTATTATGTGCATCCATAATATGTTTGACCAATACAAGCCCAAGATTAATGTTAACATCCAGGAAATCATCATTTGTTGTAAAAAATGTTTTCATTTTGTTTATCACTTCTTGAGAATAGTTGAGGCCCTGGTCGATAATCTCGAAAAAAGTTAATTCCTTTTCATGTCCAATATTAATTGCGATCTCACCATTGTCTGCTGTGTGTTGTATTGCATTTTCTAAAATATTGATCAGGCAGTGGATTACTAAATAATGATCCCCTTGAAATCTAATTTTCTTTTCACTTTCCTGAAGATTTATTTTAATGTTTTTTTTATCTAAAAGCTCTGTGTTTTCAATTATTAAATATTCTACCAGTTCCCTTGGGTTGAGAGAGGTGAAATTTATCTTGTTCTCATTGATTTCAAGAAGTGTTATTTGATGGGTCAGGGATGAGAAAAATTTAAGATTTGAAACGCTGTCATCCAATAAATTCACCAGATTGACAAGTTCCCTGGAATCGATTTTATCCTTAAGTGCCTGAACAGTCCCACTAATGTCATTTATCGGTTTACTTAATTGACGGCTAAGTATCTGAAGGAATATTGTTTTATTTCTGTTAGTGTTCTTTAATCCAATATTTGTTTCTTTTAATTCCTGCATTATTTGCCTGTTTTTCTCTTTAAGATTTTGAATTTCCAGGGCTTTTGCTATTGCTATTCTTATTTCATCAGGATTAATAGGTTTATTAAAAAATCCGTGGATTCTTCCCTTGTTGACACCATCAACGGCTGATTGAAAATCAGTGAAGGCACTAATCATAAAACGGAGAATATCAGGGTATTCTTTTGCTACCTTTTCCAGTAATTCAATTCCGGTTATTCCCGGCATACGTTGGTCAGCAACAATAATTTTAATTTTATGAGTTTTAAGGAATTCCAGACCTTTTTCAGCAGAGTCCGCTGTAGTGATATTATAATCATTCTTAAGTGATGCCTGAAATAATAATAAGAATTCAGGTGAATCATCTATGTAAAGAAGGCTTGGCTTTGTGTTGACTGAATTTGCCATATAAAGTATCTGATTATGCCTTAATCATATCATATAAATAGATATCGAAAATTTTATAAACACGCTGGTTCATATACTATATTGCCAGGTCACGTCCAAGTATTTTTACATTTTTTTCCTGATTACTTTTCATGTGTTGCAATGAAACCTTGCTACTTGAAATCCCAAGCCGTTTGGGTATGTTAAATGAAAAAAGAGAACCTCGTCCCTCGTTAGGTTTGAAGTGTATTTCACCTTCCAGTAATTCTACCAATCCTTTGGCAACTGCCAGTCCCAATCCCAGTCCTCTGTTTTTTTCTGAGGGTGGACCAGGACGTTTAATGAAAGTGTTGAAAATATACTTTTGTTCTTTTTCATCAATTCCACAACCCGAATCTTTAACAAAAAAGCTATAGGCATCACTACCATTATCAAAACAGCCAAACTCAATAATTCCTTTTTCAGTAAATCGAAAAGCATTCTGCAGAAGGTTAGTAAATATTTGTTTCAGGCGAACCTGATCGGAATGAATAATCATACTTTTCATTTGAAACGGTATATTCAGTAACAATGCTATACTGTGTTTTTCCAGCCTGTTCTTATCCTTTAGAAATTTAACATACAAGTCATCAAATAATTCATTTATCGAAAATTCCTTTTCAT